>CALGBV010000164.1 GCA_937884015.1 uncultured Bacteroidales bacterium | reverse complement strand
ACCATTCTTTACGCAGAAATGCCTGTGAAGACTGTCCTTCAAGTGACTTACACTGAACCTGGCGAAAAGGGCAATACCGCCACCAACGCCATGAAGGAAGCTACCGTTGAAACTGGCGCAGTCATTAAGGTGCCGTTGTTCATCAACAATGACGATATGGTCAGAGTTGACACCCGTACCGGTGAATACTGCGAACGCGTTAAAGCTTAATGCTTTCCAAATGATACAAGAAAGCGCAGAGCCATGATTTGGTGTCTGCGCTTTTTTCATACAACTTTTCCGTAACTTGTGCGTTATTAGGTAATAAACTGTCAGACAATGAAAATACCACAAACCTCCCTGCGCGAAATTGCCGCATTGATAGGTGCGGAATATGTCGGCGACCCCGACTTTCCCATCACTGGACTGAACGAAATCCATAAGGTTGAGGCTGGCGACATTACTTTTGTCGACCACCCGAAATATTATGCCAAGGCACTGAAATCGGCGGCAACCATCGTGTTAATCAACATGCGCGTGGATTGCCCCGAAGGGAAAGCGCTTCTGATTCACGACGATCCTTTCGATGCCTTCATTCGCATCATGCGCCATTTCCGTCCGTTTGAGCCTCAAAATCAGGCCATAAGCCCTTCGGCAGAAATTGGCGAAGGAACCTACATCATGCCGGGCGCCTTTGTGGGAAATCATTGCAGGATTGGCAAAAACTGCGTCATTCACCCGAATGTCACCATTTACGACTATTGCGTGGTTGGCGACAATGTCATTATCCATTCGGGCAGCGTCATCGGTGCCGATGGCTATTATTTCCAGCGCCGTTCGGAAGGCTACAAGAAATTCGAGTCGTTTGGCCGTGTCGTCATCGGCGATGATGTGGAAATCGGTGCCTTGTGCAGCATTGACAAAGGCGTGACTTCCGACACCATTATTAATAAAGGTACGAAAATGGATAACCATTGTCAGGTAGGCCACGATAGTTACATCGGCTGCAACTGTCTCATTGGAAGCCATGCTGCCATTGCAGGCGTCACGCGCATTGAGGACGACGTCATTCTTTGGGGACGCGTCTGTGTCAACAAAGACCTGGTGATTGGTGAAGGAGCTGTGGTGCTGGCCACTTCCGCTGTCGACAAGTCCGTTGCACCAGGCAAGGCTGTTTTTGGCGTACCGGCTCAGGATGTGCGCAAGCAATGGCGCGAACAGGTTGCCATGCGCCAACTGCCTGATTTCATGAAGGAATACTATAAAAGAATTGAAAACGAACAGTAAGTTATGAAAAAGATTTTATTTGCAATTGTCGCTTTATTGTTGGGCGTAAATGTTTTTGCCCAAGAAATGAAAACCTACAAGTTTGCCGAAAAAGACAGTCAGGAATTGTTCATGGATGTCTACACGCCCGAAAATGTTACGGATAGCACAGTAACCGTAATGTTTGTCTTTGGCGGTGGATTTATGAGCGGCGAACGTAACAATTCAAGTTCGACGGATTATTGCAATGCTTTGGTTGAACGCGGTCACATTGCCGTTGCCATTGATTACCGCTTGGGCTTGAAAGGCGTGAAGAAGCTGAATCTGCTGCATCACGAGCCGCTTGAGAATGCAATCTATATGGCCACGGAAGATGCCATCTCCGCTTTGCAGTATCTGATAGATAATGCTACAGAGTTGAAAATCAATACAGAAAGGATTGTGCTTGTTGGCAGCAGCGCAGGTGCCATTACGGTGCTGGAAACCGATTACGCCATCTGTAATGGATTGCTGAATTCTGACATATTGCCAAAAGATTTCCATTTGGCAGGTGTGGCATCTTACGCAGGTGCCATCTATTCGACTAATGGCAAGGTGAAATACCGCAACCATAAACCGGCTCCGACTATGCTGTTTCATGGGACGTCTGATAAACTTGTCACTTACAAGCAATTGCGTTTATTCGGTGTCGGCTTTTTCGGTTCATCCAAACTTGTTCCTGTTTTTAAAGGCAGCGGTTATCCCTACTATTTCCGCCGTTATCAGGATTATGGACACAGCGTTGCCAACATGTTCACCCCAACAATCGACACATTCGAGTGGTTCATTACACATTTTGTCGTCAATAAAGAACAATTGCAGATAGAAGAAGACTTACTGAACATGGACTCTTCCTCAAAACCGGCGTATGACAACTTTACTCCTAAAGATTTATATAAATAAATTGCTTTGGCTTTAAAAAAAGTATTATCTTTGCACAAATTTTGATTGATGAGTTCATATTCATGAATTCAATGATATAGATGTTTAATAATCAGTTTAATAAATACAAATTATCATTATGAACAAACAAAAAAATTTAATCGCAGTGGTGGCATTGCTTCTCCTTGGCATGAGTGCTAAGGCACAGGACAATATTTATCCACACTATGGTTTCTGGAGCAACTGGAAACTTGGTGCAGAAGCAATCTACAATCATCAGTATGGCAACGGTGACTTCTTTGATTGGCGTCATGCTACTGATGCTGGTTTCGGCATTGTGCTCGAAAAAGAACTGAATCACGTATGGGATGTGCGTTTGCATGGTGCCATGCCTGGTCTCTTCACAAATGAGAAAAATCTTGGTGATGGCACATGGTACGACCGTTATGGCAAATTGACAGCTGACGTCAAGTTCAGCATTAACGATGCCATTATGGGTTACAACCCTGAACGCAGATTCTCCATTTATGCTTTGGCTGGTGCAGGTTTCGAAAGCCTTTTCCGCATCGAAAGATATGGCAACCTTGCTGTTCTTTGGCAGGGTGGTCTCGGCATTAGTCAAGACTTTGGCAAACACGGTACTGTGTATGCTGAATACGTAGTTGACAACACTGCTGATATTCCGGACTTTCATTACATCCATGACCTTCATGGTTCTGTTGCAGTTGGTTTGATGTATCGTTTTGGCCCAACAACTAAAGATGCTGAAAGGATTGCTAGCGAAAAAAAGTTCAATCAAGAAGAGCTGAACGCTCTTTACAACAAGGTAGACCAGCTCAATGGCGAATTAAATGACGCTCAACAGGAAGAAGGACGTCTCAACCAGCGCGTTGGCGATTTGGAACAGCAACTTGCTGATGCTAACGCTGCTTTAGCCGCTGCTGCCAATAACAATGATGAAGAACTTGACGCTGCCATCAATGGCATCGCTGACGACAATGTCGCTTTCCGCGCACTTCCTTTCTCAGTGCTTTTCGCTAATGACAGCTATGCAATTGCTGCAGACCAAATGGAAAAGATTCAGGCTGTTGCCGATGTCATGAAGCAAAATCCTGAACTTCGTTTGAGCGTCGTCGGTTATTGCGATTATACCGCTAGCGAAGAATACAATCAACAGCTTTCAGAACGTCGTGCTAATGCCGTGAAGGATCAACTCATTAAGTTGGGTGTTGAAGAATCACGCCTCACTGACTATGGTAAAGGCAAGACCACTGCTTTTGGCGACCTCAAGTCTGGTGTCAACCGCCGTGTTTCTTTCTACCGCATTGTTGAATAATGACTAAGTCCTGTCCAGAATAACCATTACAGGATTTAGTGAAAAATCAGATAAACTTTCGTCACCGCAGGCAAGAAGCCTGCGGTGATTTTTTTTGTAAGTTTAATATGGAAAGCATCCTGCTATGCATCCAGTCCAAAGTGCGGTATTCGCAGGAGTAGTCCGTGACTTTTCCCCTCCTCATTCACGTTGTCCTTTTGTTGAAACGCTATTTCAGGACTGGAACTTTTTAATGCTTTGTTGACACGAGAGGATAAAAATTGGCAAAAAATAAACCCTAACTGACTGATAATCAATTAGGGTTATTTACTTTTGGTGACCTGGCTGGGGCTCGAACCCAGGACCCCCACATTAAAAGTGTGATGCTCTACCTGCTGAGCTACCAAGTCATCCTTGATTTTGCGGTTGCAAAAGTACTCATTTTTTTGATACGAAACACCAAAAATCGATATTTTTTTCTTTAATCCAGAACGCCTTTGCCCTGACGGACAATAAGTATTTCATTTTCAGTGCAATCTACAACAGTACTTGCCGTGTTCTCCCCTGCTCCGCCATCAATAATGATGTCGACTTTGTCCTTATATCGCTCGTTGATTTCTTCCGGGTCAGTCAAATAGCCTCCCATTTCGTCTTCATCATCGACCAAAGACGTAGTCATTATAGGTGATCCGAACTCATTCACGATGTTTGTAATGATAGGCTGGTCAGGAATGCGGATGCCTATGGTCTTCTTCTTGCTCTGGAAAATGCGCGGCACATTGTTGTTGGCTTCCAGAATGAAAGTGAACGCTCCCGGAAGATTACGCTTCATCATTTTGTAGACATTGTTGCTGATCGGACGCGTAAATTCCGACAACATGCTCAAGTCATGGAAAATGAGCGAAAAATTGGCCTTTTCCTTCCGGATGCCCTTGATTTGGCAGATGCGATCCAGCACTTTCGGATTATTGATGCCACCGCCCATTCCATAGATGGTATCCGTAGGGAAAATAATGACACCGCCATCAGCAAGGCACTCCAAAATCATCTTTACATAGCGCGGATTCGGATTCTCTTCGTATAACTTCAAAAACATAGTACGTTGATTTGGCGGCAAAAGTACCACTTTTCTTGAAAAAGCACTATAAAATGTTCTGTTTTTAAATTGACTAGATTAGGAGCTTTAATTAATAAATTTCCATCATATCCGTGGTTATAGATATTATTAATAAGTAATCCACTCATATATGCGAAATCCACAGTACTATAAGTATTATTACCTACTTTTATATTTGATGGTAATTTTAGATTTTTATTCACATAAGTTTTAAGAGTAGATGCTGCTTGAATTATATCACTTGCTTTTACATAAGTTGTTTCTTTACTTGAAATAATAAGTATGTCTTTACTTGCTGATTTGTATGAATTGTCTTCAGCAAATTTTATATTTACTTTGTAAACTCCAATTGATTCTTTAAAATTAAATTCACAGTAACCTTTTTCATTTGTAGTTAGATTATATACTTTTTTATAGTTATTTCTAGTAATAATTACTTGAACAGGCTTTTTACTGTAATTACCATTACCATATACTCTAAATTTATAATAACTTTCATTATTAGTTAATGTCTTATTACTTGCATTAATAAACATATTTTCTTTACTAATAACAGTTATAGATATATTTTTAGAACTTTTTATATAACCATAATCTCCTCTAAATTTGATTTCAGCATTATATACTTTTTTAACTTGAAATGTGCTTGGCATATTAAGAGTAAAAATAGCTTCTCCTTTACTATTAGTGGTTTTAGTATAAGTTTTACCATTTGTAGTTAAGCTTATTTTTTTATTTTTGATAATAATATTATTTTTGATGTTGATGTAGAAGGTGGATTTGTAAGAGTACATGTACTTGAAGGTTTATAACTGGAAGAGGATGTCCCCCTCCTCTAAGCGAAGCGTAGGTGGGGGTAACAAGTTTTACTGAGGAGGGGTACAATCCCCTTCTCAGTTATAAGCCTCCGGCGGATCGCAGAGATGCGCAGATGAAAATGTCGCACTAATGTGCGACGCGCATCTCGCGTGCAAATACGCCGAGGCGTATTTGAATCACGGCATCCAATGAACAAAGCATGGAACCCGCGGAAGCTTGTCTGAGATGGATTCCTTCTAAATATTTCATTTTGGAATCCATCGAGTTGTTGGAGCGGGTTCCAAATCCTGATTTGTGAATGGATGCCTTAGTGCCACTAGAAACCGTGAGATAAATGTCGCGCACCCACGGACAGGCTACCGGAAGTGTCCAAACGCTGGCGTACACAATCTGACCTAGTAGAAACCACATATAAGAAGCGCGACGCAGGAACACGAAAAGCAACTCCCTCACAATCCAAACAGGAAGCGGGAACTACCATGTTTTGTATAAAGTTTTGCAGGAACGAATCATCAAATACGAGACAAGAAAATCGAATGTAAGACTGCGCTAAACAAAAACTAGAGAAATTATTTTCAACCATAAAAGCAACTATTTTATCGGCAATATCATATTGATTTTTCTTTAAACTAAAATATAATCGTAAGTTTCGGTCAAAATTCTTTCGTAATCTTCTGTGAGCAAATAAACATTTTCGTCAATGTCACCTTCCGAACCAA
>CALGBV010000163.1 GCA_937884015.1 uncultured Bacteroidales bacterium | reverse complement strand
TCATCAGCAGAATGCAGATGCTTCCAAACGAATTGACAATGCCGTAGGCACCCACGGCCAAGTCGCCGCCAAAACGAATGAGCTGGCTGTTGAGCAATGCTACCACAGCCGATGCCGCCAAATTCATTGAAAATGGACTGATGCCAATCATCAGGATGTTGCGGAAGATGTAGAACTTTGGTGCCCAAGCATGTCGCTTGAAACGGATGAACGACTTCTTTTGGAAGAAATGCCAAACGGAAGCCACTGAGCTGCAAGCCATTGAAATGGTGGTTGCCCATGCAGCACCGGCAATGCCCATATCAAGGGCATAAATGAAAATGGCATCGAGAATAATGTTCAGAATGGCACCACCGGCCAAGATGAACATGGATTTGGTGGGATAACCCGAAGCACGAATCAAACCAGTCAAGTTGAAAGTGACGGTAGTGAGGAACATACCGGGAATGACGATGACCATGTATTCGCGGGCAAAGGCTATGGTTTCGGGCGTTGCACCGAACATAGTCAGAATCTTATCCATGAAAGCATACGAGAAAGAGGTGAACAATGCACCGAAAAAGAAAGTAAGCAAAAGGCTGTTACCCAATATCTTCTCTGCCCACCGCACATCTTTCTGTCCCAAAACGATGGACATTCGTGCCGAAGAACCTGCACCGACCAAGGAACCGAAAGCATGGATGATATTCATGATCGGCATGGTGATGGCCAAACCTGCAATGGCCAACGAACCAACACATTGCCCTAAAAACACGCGGTCGACAATGTTATAGACCGATGCAATGACCTGACTGATGATGGCAGGCAGTGCGTAAATCCACAATAATCGCTTTATACTCTTGGTTTCTAATTCCTTAGTCTTGTCCAACTGTTCCATTCTACACGTTTTTGAGGGCGCAAAATTACGGAAAAAACAACAATCTGAGAAGAATAAACCTTTATTAAAATAATGGGTAAAACCGACAAAACTTTTTCGTACCTTTGCCACCTCAATTCAAAGGATTTATTTTGAGACGCATCTTATTGAAAATAAAGTTTTTACCGATTATCATCGCGGGGTTTTTGGCACTCGTCGGCGAAGCTTGTGCCCGAAATGCCGACTCAACGGCAATTGAACGGCGCCTTTCCAGACTGGCCTCGAAAGAATTGCCTCTCCCCTATGATGATGTTTTGGTTTCAAAAATAAAATCCTTCCAATCGGCAC
Source organism: uncultured Bacteroidales bacterium (assembly GCA_937884015.1). Classification (GTDB taxonomy): domain Bacteria; phylum Bacteroidota; class Bacteroidia; order Bacteroidales; family F082; genus Limimorpha. Next base: position 4,928 of record CALGBV010000163.1, on the reverse strand, counting down.
CACTTTCCACCGATTTTCTGAAATATGAGCAATTTTTCGAGACGGAACTAAACCAGCGAAATATGCCGCAAGGCATTAAATATCTGCCTGTTGCGTTAAGTTCCATGCAAAGGAAATACACGAATGGCGACCGTTGCGGCATTTGGGCAATGCCTACTTTGGTGGCTTTGCGTTATGGCTTGGAAGTCGATGAAAATCAGGACGAAAGGTTTTCTATCAAGGTTTCCACAAAAGCGGTTTTGGATTATTTGTGCGATTTGCACGAGCAATATCAGAACTGGTGGTTTTGCATTTTGGCCTACACCAATAGTCCGACGGCACTTCATCATGCCTTGATGAAAAGTGATAAATATCTCGATTTGTGGGATTTATATCATCAGAGAATGCTGCCTGAATCAAAAATCATTCCCGATTTCATGGCTTGCTTTTATGTATATAGTTCTGAAGACCGCTTGGTGGCAGAACCTATCGTTGAAGGGACTGAAACAAAACCCGCCACTTCTGCGTTGATAGAAAGCAAGCCTGCTGAAATAAAACAGCCCGTTGCCGAAAAAAAATCTGATAAACAAGAAGTTAAAACTCAAAAATACACTGTAAAAAAAGGCGACACGTTGACAAAAATCGCTCATAAATACCATGTAAGCGTCAATGATCTCAAAAAATGGAATCATTTGAAGAGCGACAAAATCCGTGATGGCCAGAAACTCATAATCAAGAAGAAACAATGAAATCATACCGCACCTTATTGTTTATTTTGGCAGTCTTTGCCTTGTTTGGAATTGCCTGGTGGCTTTTCCCCGCCGAGGGCATAAAAATCGGCAACTTGAATTTGCGCTTTCCATCCTACGCCCAGGCTCAGGCCGGCGAACAGGAAGAGGTTGATGTTGATGCTGTTCTCGAAAGCGTCAATGAAAGTTTTGAGATGAAACAGTCGGAATCGTTAAAAGACAGCCTTTGCTTTTTCCGTGATTACCTGACCGAAAATCCAAACCGAATTTATCTGCCAGGCGATGATTATGAATACTTTGACTCGGTTTTCGCCTTTTTCGAAAGTGCCCGCGAAGAGGGTAAAATTTACCGCATTATGCACTATGGCGATTCGCAAATCGAGATGGACCGCATTTCTTCCGTCTTTCGCCAGAAATTGCAGGAACTGTTTGGCGGTTCAGGCCCAAGCATGATTCCAGCCATCCAGACTGTCCCGACCATATCCGTTTCGCAGCGTGCCTCGGGTGTGGCACGTTACGCCATCATTGGCGACTCCACTTCGCGCCGTGCTTCACACAACCGCTACGGCGTGATGACGCAATTCGGACAAATCAATGGCGAAGGCAGCATTTCATTTTCGCAATCGAATCATTCCCACGCACTTGACAATGTGAAACAAATGTCGAAAGTGTCGGTTTTGCTCGGACATAACAGCCAAGGTTTTACCGCTTCGCTGAAATGCGACACGATTTCTACCGAGCCAAAGGTGCTTGATGCCAACGACAGCGTTTCGCTTGTCACTTGGGACTTGCCCGCCAATGTCAAGAAGGGTACCATTACGATGCGCGGCAATGCCGAAATCTACGGCGTTTTGCTCGATGGCAACCCAGGTGTCGCTCTCGACAATGTGCCGTTGAGGGGCTGTTCGGGAACCATTTTCACCCGCATCAACCAGCAACTTTTGAAACAATCCTACGAACTGCTTGACACCAAGATGATTATCCTGCAATTCGGCGGCAACCGTATGCCGGGCATCACGACCAGCAAGTCCATTGCAGCTTATATGCAGGAACTTGAAAAACAGATTGGTTATGTGAAATCAGCCGCACCAAATGCTACGTTTTTGTTCATCGGTCCCGCTGATATGGGCAAGAGCTACAACGGTGTAATGGGCACATGGAAAGGTTTGCCTGAATTGAACGACTCTCTGCGCGCCATGGCTTTGCGCAATGGCGTGGCCTATTGGGACATGTTCCACGTGATGGGCGGCGAAGGCTCGATGGCGCAATGGGTAAAACACAACCCAGCCTTGGCAGGACCTGATTATGTGCATTTTACATTTACTGGTGCACAGGAAATCGGTGCCGATTTGGCGAAATCGTTCACCACTTATTACGATTTCTACAAACTGCGTCAGAGAGTGCCGCACAAGATTGTTTCAGAATATGTTAAACGCGATGCTGACAATTTGCCGCCAGCCTTGCGCTATCAGATTCCGACTTACCAACCTTTCAAAAAAGTGAAACAATGAGAAGACTTTCGTTAGTCATATTATTGTTTTTCAACGTTTTGATGGCATCAGCCCAAACAAAGCCATTGATGCGGTCTTTGCCGGAATATGGTTTTGCACACTTCAACCGCAACCACATCCAATATCCGGGCGACAGTCTTGCCATGGAACGTTTTTTCCAAAAAATGGATTCCGTTGTGTTTATGGGGCAAGGTAATCTGAACATCATGCACATTGGCGGCTCTCACGTTCAGGCGGGCGTTTTCACGCAGCAGTTCCGCGACAACCTTTTGGAAATTGCTCCCGATTTGATTGGCGGACAGTATTTTGTGTTTCCTTTTTCGGCTGGCGGAACCAACAATCCGTCTCACTACATTGTGCGTTATTCGGGTGATTGGTTGTATTCGCGAAATGCTGTCTGCAAGGAAACCGACAAACGTATGGGTTTAGCCGGAGCTGCCATTACCACAAGCGATGAGAACGCTTCGGTAAGCATCATTTCGCGTGAAAAGAAAGCTACTAACCGCTCACCACAGTTTGTATTCAACAAGGTAACGATTCTCGGTTTTTCCGACACCGACGACACGGCTCCCATTGTGAGCATCGATGGCATCACAATACAAGGGAAATACGATGAAGATTTGTCGGCATTTGCCTTCACTTTGCCGCGTCTCACCGATTCCGTCTGCATCTGTTTCGATTCCGTTCCGGGCGAATTCACCATTACGGGCATTTTGCTTGAAAACGGCATGCCAGGCATCAATGTACATGGCGTTGGGGTTAACGGTGCAAGCGTGCCTTCCTATTTGCGTTGCGATGATTTCGAGCGCGACTTGGAACTGATCAAGCCCGACCTGATTATATTCGGCATTGGCATCAACGATGCAACGGAAAAGGATTTCACCAAGGAAGGTTTCAAAAGCAATTACGCCCAGCTGATTGAAATCATGCAGCGCGTCAATCCCGATTGTGCCTTGCTTTTCATGAGTAATAACGACAGCTTTAAGAAATTGAAGAAGAACAAATATCAAGTGAACACCAACGGCTTGCTTGTTGAAATTGCCGTCAACGAAATGGGCAGGAAATACAATGCTGCCGTTTGGGACCAATTTGACATTATGGGCGGATTGAAATCGATGCAAAAATGGCAAAACGAAAATCTGGCCCAAAAAGACAAGGTGCATTTCACGAATGCCGGTTATGAATTAATGGGCGATTTGCTGTATAACGCACTGATTGAAAGATATATGGAGCATCTCCGCTTAACTGCAAAGAAAAAATGACATGTTGACATTTCCCGACATAGCGCTCAATTTCATTCAAAACCTCTTTTCGTTTGATAAGGAGCATCCGCTTTTGTTCACCCAATTCTATTTTTGGGCATTCTTTGCCATCGTGTTTGCAATATTCTGCCTCTTCAAGAACAAGACTTTACTGCGCAACAGTTTCCTGTTTTTCGTCAGCTTGTTCTTCTATTACAAGACCAGTGGCCTGTTCACACTGATTTTGATTTTCACGGTTATCTATAATTTCTTTGCGGGGAAATGGCTTTATTCGCGCAAGAAAGACTGGAGCCGAAATACTGTTTTGGCCATCAGCATCATCGTCAACTTGCTGACTTTGTGTTATTTCAAGTATGCCTATTTCTTCACCGATGTGGTGAACAACATATTCGGAACTCGTTTTGCAGTCTTCGATGTTTTCTCATGGATTGGCAACGAAATCACGAACAGCAACCACTTCAATGTCGATGCCATTTTGTTGCCTGTGGGCATTTCGTTCTTCACTTTCCAAGCCATTAGTTATGTGATGGACGTCTACCGCAAACGCATCGAACCGGTGAAGAATATCCTCGATTTTGGCTTCTATATCAGTTTCTTCCCACAATTGGTGGCCGGTCCAATCGTGAGGGCCAATGAGTTCATCCCGCAGCTGCACAAGAAGTATTTCCTAAGCCGCACGCAGTTTGGCATCGCCGTCTTTTGGATTATGAACGGCTTGGTGAAGAAAATCGTGCTGAGCGACTACATCGCCATCAATTTCATCGACCGTGTGTTTGAGAATCCGTTGCTATATTCTGGTTTTGAGAATCTCACGGCATTGTTTGGTTATTCCCTCCAAGTCTATGCCGACTTCTCAGGCTATACCGACATTGCCATCGGCGTTGCCATGCTAATGGGTTTCTATCTGCCGAAAAACTTCAATTCGCCTTACAAAGCCAAAAATCCAGGCGAATTTTGGAAACGCTGGCACATTTCACTTTCCAAATGGTTGCAGGATTATCTCTACATTCCGCTGGGCGGCAACCGCAATGCTTCATTCGGCACCTACGCCTGCATTTTCTCCATTGCAGCCATTGGGACAATCCTTTCGGGAAGCTTTTGGGTAGCGGCTATCGTCTTGCTTTTGACTGGAATCATCGGCATTGTGGCGATTGAAAAACCCGAAAAACGACGCAAGATTACGACCAACCTCAACTCGATGGATACCATGCTGTTAGGCGGCCTTTGGCATGGCGCAAGCTGGAATTTCGTAATATGGGGACTTGTCCTCTTTGCAATTATCATCGATCTGATTACAATTGCTATCTCAGGTACATTCAGCCTTATTGCAACGCTTTCTCTATATAAGCAAAAGAAGATAACATTACCGGTAGCTATTGCGGCTTCAATTGCATCTTACATCTACTGCATCGACATAGTAGCAGTTA
>CALGBV010000162.1 GCA_937884015.1 uncultured Bacteroidales bacterium | reverse complement strand
TGGATCTGGAGCGAGAGCGAGGCATTACCATTAAAGCGCAGACCGTTCGTACCATTTACCGTGCGAAGGATGGGCAGGAGTATGTTTTCAACCTGATTGATACGCCCGGACATGTTGACTTTAATTATGAGGTTTCCAGAAGCCTTGCGGCCTGTGAGGGCGCGATTCTGGTTGTTGATGCGGCACAGGGAATTGAGGCGCAGACACTTGCAAACTGTTATCTGGCGATTGATCATGACCTTGAGATTATGCCGGTTATCAATAAGATCGATCTTCCGAGTGCAGAGCCTGAGCGAGTAGTGCACGAGATCGAGGATGTCATCGGTATCGAAGCGGAGGACGCACCGCGCATTTCTGCTAAGCTCGGGCTGAATATCGAGGATGTACTTGAGGGAATCGTTACGAAGATTCCTGCGCCCAAAGGGGATTCCGAGAAGCCGCTTCAGGCCTTGATTTTCGACTCGGTTTTCAATTCGTTCCGTGGCATCATCGCCTATTTCCGCGTGATGAATGGCACCATGCGCACCAACGATTTGGTGAAATTCTTCGCTACGGGCAAGGAATACAATGCCGATGAAATCGGTGTGCTGCAACTGAAACAGGTCCCGAGAGACTATATCTCGGCGGGCGATGTCGGTTACATTATTTCGGGCATCAAGACATCGAAGGAAGTCAAGGTGGGCGATACCATCACGCATGTCGAAAGGCCTTGCGCCGAGCCGGTTGCGGGTTTCGAGAACGTGAAGCCGATGCTGTTTGCGGGTATCTATCCTGTCGATGCTGACGATTACGAAGAGTTGCGTGCATCGTTGGAAAAACTGCAGTTGAACGATGCTTCATTGGTTTGGGAACCTGAATCGTCGGCGGCTTTGGGCTTCGGTTTCCGCTGCGGTTTCTTGGGTTTGCTGCACATGGAAATCGTGCAGGAACGCCTTGACCGTGAGTTTAATATGGATGTCATTACGACTGTACCTAACGTCTCGTTCAAGTGCTTTATGACCGATGGCAATATGGTCGAGGTACACAATCCGAGCGGCTTGCCCGAAATCACTAAGATTCATCATACCGAGGAACCTTACATTATTGCACAAATTATTTCGAAAAACGATTTTGTCGGTCCGATTATGACGCTTTGCATTGAGCGCCGTGGCGTGATGAAGAATCAGGTCTATCTCTCCACCGATCGTGTGGAACTGACTTTTGATATGCCGTTGAGCGAAATCGTGTTCGACTTTTATGATAAATTGAAATCCATTTCAAAAGGCTATGCTTCATTCGATTATCACATTGCTGGTTATCAGGAAGCCAATCTTGTGAAATTGGACATTATGCTGAATGGCGAATCGGTCGATGCTTTGTCGACACTCATCCACCGCGACCATGCCTACGATTTCGGTCGCCGCATGTGCGAAAAACTGAAGGAACTGATTCCACGACACCAGTTCGACATTGCCATTCAGGCTGCCATCGGAGCGAAAATCATTGCCCGCGAAACCGTGCGTCAGGTGCGTAAGGATGTGACGGCGAAGTGCTATGGCGGCGACGTCTCGCGTAAACGCAAACTGCTTGAAAAACAGAAGGCTGGTAAGAAACGTATGCGTCAAATCGGTAACGTTGAGGTGCCGCAGTCGGCTTTCCTTGCTGTGCTGAAATTGGATTAGAATAATTGGTTGTCTGTTAATAGTCCTGCTGGAACGATGAGATTCCCGCCTGTGCGGGAAATGCAAAGCATTCGACGGAGTCAATGACGCTTCGCTGTCTGAAAAGTCTAAGCATCTAAAAGTCTAAGCGTCAAAGTGTCAAAAAAATGAACAACGAACTGATTTATCAAATTGCCTTGACCTTGCTTCCTGGCGTTGGCGACATTGTCGGGAAGAAATTTGTCGCCTATTGCGGCAGTGCCGAGGCCATTTTCAAGGAAACGAAAAAGTCGCTGGAAAAGATTTCCGGAATGCGCGAAGTCACCATCGAGGCTATTACTTCGGGCAAGGATGCCTTGACGCGTGCCGAAAAGGAAATCCGTTTCATCGAAGACAATCATGTGCAGCCATTGTTTTATCTCGATGTCGATTATCCGCACCGTTTGCTGCAGTGCGACGATAGCCCATTGATGCTATATTATAAAGGTAATGCCAATCTGAACGCAAATCGTGTGGTCGCCATTGTCGGCACACGCAACATCACCGAATACGGCAAAGAAAACTGCCAGCAGTTGATTGAGGATTTGAAACAGGATGACGTGATGATTGTCAGTGGTTTGGCTTACGGCGTGGACTCTTGTGCGCATCGTGCTTCGGTGAAAAATGGCATCCCGACGGTTGGTGTCATGGGTTGCGGCTTGCAGATGGTTTATCCTTCGACGAACAAGCAGATTGCCGAGGAAATGCAGCAAAATGGCGGCATCCTTACCGAATGCATGAGCGGTACCCAACCTGACCGTGAGAATTTTCCTCGTCGAAACCGCATTATTGCGGGCATGGCTGATGCCGTTGTCGTCATCGAGTCGGCCTTGAAGGGTGGTTCGCTGATAACGGCGGATTTGGCCAATAACTATAACCGCGATGTCTTCGCCTATCCAGGCCGCGTGATGGACATTTACTGCCAAGGCTGTAACTATCTGATTCGCACCAACCGAGCCCATCTCATGGAAAGCGTTACCAATCTGCGTTATGTGATGCGTTGGGATGTGCCGCAGAAAGCAGAGGAACGCCAGACCTCGATTTTCCGTGAGTTCACCAATGAGGAAAAAATGATTATGGATTGTTTCGGCGACAGCAGCATTGTCAGTCTGGACGACATCATCGTAAAGACGGAATTGCCGACAACGAAAATCGCCTCATTATTGTTGAATCTGGAATTCGATGGCGTGCTGATGGCAATGCCGGGGAAAAGGTATCAGAGGGGGTAGGTAGTTGAAAAATAATGAGTATGAAACAAGAAAAATCAATACAAAAGTCTCAAATTGACTCTGAGATTTTAGGTTTGGCCGAAGAGGTAGAAAATGTAGTTGCGGTTTCGAAGCAAAATCTTGTTCAGAGTATTAATACAACTTTGGTTCAAACGAATTGGATTATAGGAAGATACATCGTCGAATTTGAGCAAAAAGGCAATGCAAAGGCTGCGTATGGCACAAATTTGTTGACTTCGTTGTCAAAAGTTTTGACTGCGAAACTGGGCCGTGGATATAGCCGTCCGAATTTGAATAATATGCGCAAATTCTATTTGCTTTATCCAATTTGTCAGACAGTGTCTGACAAATTAAGTTGGTCGCATATTTGTGAATTACTTACGATTGATGATGCTTTGGAACGTAGCTTTTATGAAAAAGAATGTATTGCAGCGCATTGGAATGTCCGCTTTTTACGAAGACAAATGGATAGTGCTCTGTACTTGCGTTTAGCTGTAAGTCAAGATAAAGAAGGTTTGCTACAGCTGGCGAATGAAGGAGTTCATATTGAAGAACCGAAAGACATAATTAAAGACAATTATGTACTGGAGTTTTTGGGAATGTCTGGACTAAAGAGATTCTCTGAGACGAATTTGGAACAAAGGCTGATTGATAATTTACAGTTTTTTTTACTGGAATTAGGTAAGGGTTTTGCCTTTATTGGTAGACAATATCCTTTGACAATCAATAATCGGCATTATCATGTAGATTTGGTTTTTTATCATAGGATATTAAAATGTTTTGTCTTGATTGACTTGAAGAAGAATAGTGTACGACATCAGGACATAGGCCAAATGAACATGTATTTGGGCTATTTTGCAAAAGAAGAAAATACGGAAGGCGATAATGCACCAATTGGCATTATTTTAAGCCATAATAAGGACGAACTATTGGTGGAATATGCCACATACGGAATGGATTCGAACCTGTTCGTCTCAAAATATGAATTGTATTTGCCTAACAAAGAAGAACTAAGAAGACTTGTAAACGAGATTTGTGACGATGTTCGGTAAAGTAATCAAATCAACGGGAAGCTGGTATATCGTTCTGGATGAGAACGGTAGGCAATGGGAATGTCGTTTGCGCGGCAAAATCCGTTTGGACGGATTGCGTTCGACGAATCCTGTTGCGGTGGGCGATAATGTGTTTTTTGAGCAGGAACCTGGCAAGGAAACTGGCGTCATCAAAAGCATACAGGAGCGTAACAATGTGATTGTCCGCAAGTCGGTCAATCTCAGCAAGGCATCGCATATCATTGCTTCCAATGTCGATTTGGCCATAGTCGTTGCCACCATTGCCGAACCGCGCACTTCCACAGGCTTCATCGACCGTTTCTTGGTAACAGCCGAAGCCTATCACATACCTTGTGCATTGATTTTCAACAAGTGTGACCTTTATTCCGAAGAGCAGATTGAAGACATGTGCGTGCTGATGGAATATTATCAGGAATTAGGTTACACATCGTTTGGCGTTTCGGCCAAAACGGGTTTCCAAATCGAAGAGTTGCGTGCCTTGATGAAAGATAAAATCTGTCTGTTTTCAGGTCATTCGGGCGTCGGAAAATCGGCTTTGGTTAAGGCCTTGGACCCTTCGCTTGATGTGCGAATCGGTGCCATTTCCGATGTGCATCACAAGGGCAAGCACACAACCACTTTTGCCGAAATGCATCATCTCGATTTCGGTGCATGGATAGTGGATACGCCTGGCATTAAGGAGTTTGTGCTTTACGATTTGGAGAAGGAGACTCTTGCCCAGCGTTTCCCCGAAATGCGCAATCTGATGAGCGGATGTCGCTTCACAAACTGCACGCATACCCACGAACCGGGCTGCGCCGTGAAAGCTGCCGTCGAAAACGGCGATATCGCCGACTGGCGTTATGTCAACTATATCCGCATGATGAATGATGAAGACCATGATTCCATGAAAATGGAAGAAGAATAATGTGTTGCTTTCTATAGGAAGCAACTTTTGATATACGGTTGCTTTCTATAAGAAGCAATTTTTTGCATTTTTTTGCTTTTTATGAAAACAAATTGCTATTTTTGCAAAAATTTTCAGAATAATGGTAAGCAAACAAATCTTAAAGAGCGTTATTTTGGATTTTCAGCAGCGGATTTTGGATATTCCGCTGATTCAACGTGAATTGCATATTGACAATGCACTGAATTATGTTTTTGTCGGATTGCGTCGGGCTGGCAAGTCTTATTCTTTGTTTCAAAACATCCAGCAAAGAATACGGTCGGGCGAGAACGTGATGCAGGATGTTTTATATGTCAATTTCGAGGATGACCGTTTGTATGACTTTGATGTTGCTGATTTTCAAATGCTCTTGAATTGTTATTATGAATTGTTTCCTGAAAGGACTCCTGTCGTATATCTGGATGAAATTCAGTTGATTGAAGGTTGGGAAAAGTTTGCTCGTCGTCTTGCCGACCAAAAATACCGTGTTTATATTACTGGCAGCAATGCGAAAATGTTAGGCAGGGAAATTGCTACAACTTTGGGCGGAAGGTTCGTCACACGAGAGGTTTATCCGTTCTCTTTTGCTGAATATCTGGAATTTAAAGGTGTGAAGTTGGAGGAAAACTGGCGGTTCTCTCAAAATCTGTTGCAGAAAATCCGTTTCCTTTTTGATGATTATTTCTATTTCGGAGGTTTTGCCGAGAATCTTAACAGCGAAAATAAGCGCGAATGGCTGAATGTCTTGTTGAAAAAGATATTGTTAGGCGACATTGTGATGAGGAACAATATCCGTGAAAGTAGCAACATTCAGCTTTTGGTTCGTAAATTGGCGGAAAGTGTCATGCAACCGTCGTCACAAAATCATTTGTGCAATGTGCTGAAATCGTCGGGCGCGAAAATCACCCGAAATACAGTTGCTGACTATTTGGACAATTTACAGGATGCTTATCTGACTTTCCAGATGAAGAATTACACCGACAAATTCGTTGAGAGAGTGATGAATAGTAAGCATTATTTTAGCGATAATGGTTTGCTGAGTGTTTGTCTTTCAGATCCTGATACTAAACTGTTGGAGAACCTGGTTGCCATTTCTTTGTGGAAAAAACATGGAGGATACATGTCGGAAGATGTTTTTTACTATAACAAAAATATCGAAGTCGATTTTTATGTGCCTTCACAGTCAATGGCTGTTCAGGTTTCGCTTAGCATTCAGGATTATGCTACCCGTAAACGTGAAATTGAGGCTCTGCATGTAATGAACGAAGCATATAAGACTGATAAAAACCTGATTATCACTTTTGACGAGGAAGATACGATTGAAGAAAATGGTTTGCAAATAGAAGTGGTCCCGATTTGGAAATGGCTGTTGAATTATTGAATTGGTATTTGATATTTTTTTATTTTTGCCCCAAACTCATTAAACCATGACTGTCGCGCTATTTGGAAAAAACCTGTCTCCTGAAAATTCCGTTTACATGCGGAGACTTTTGGAGGAATTGCTCAAGAATGATGTCAAGATTTTGGTGTGCAAACCGTTTCTGGAAATGATTGCGGATTGTATTCCAAATGGTTCGCAAATTGCTGTCTTTGAATCGTATGCCGATTTGAAAGGCAAAGCCGATATGCTCATTTCCATCGGCGGTGACGGCACCATTTTGGACACCGTGCCTTTTGTCCGCGATTCAGGCATTCCGGTTTTGGGCATCAATATGGGAAGGCTGGGATTTTTGTCGAGCATTTCAAAAGATGAGATTTCCAAGGCGATTGCAAATGTCATTTCTGGCAATTTTTCCATCGAACAGCGAACGCTTCTGGAACTGGTTTCCCCAGAATCGGTTTTCGGTGATGTGAAATATGCGCTCAATGAATTGAGCCTTATCCGCAATCCCGAACACTCGCTTTTGGCCATTAGAGTTTATGTTGACGACGTTTATCTGAATACCTATTGGGGCGATGGCATTTTGCTTGCAACGCCAACAGGTTCAACGGCTTATTCGTTGAGCGCTGGCGGTCCGATCATTGCTCCGAATGCACATAATTTTGTCATTACGCCGATTGCAACGCACAATCTTACGGTGCGCCCAGTGGTCATTACCGATGAAAGCGTGATCCGCATTCAGGTTGATGGCCGCGAACGGAAATATGTCTTTAGCATGGATTCGAGGTCGGGCACTTTGGACACTTCGGTGGAACTTGTTGTGCGCAAGGCTGGTTTTTGCATTAACATGGTGCGCATGGACGACCGCGACTTTTTCAGCACAATCCGCAATAAATTAATGTGGGGAAAAGACAATAGAAACTAATTTCTTCCGTTCTATTGTAAAATTTCATATTTTTGCAAACTTTATACTGCAAAGTGTGCCGTTTTTGCGACAACACGGAATGCAGTGAGCTTTATTTATTGAATCGAATATGTTGAAAAGATTTCGTTTTGCGCTGATTTTCATTTGCTTGGCTTTTGCAAGCCGTGCCAATGCTCAGTTTGATGACCCAAAGACTTTGGAAGTCGGTTTCCATGTTGGAACAAGTTACTATATCGGTGACATCAATCCCGCCAAGCATTTCGCCATGCCTGATTTGGAGTTTGGTGGCGTGGCGCGTTACAATCTCAATTCACGTTGGACTTTCCGTGCCGATTACACCTACGCCACGGTTAAGGCTTCTGACGAAAAAATCGGCTGGCGACCTGAACGTGGCTTGGGCTTCCGCTCTACCATTCATGATATCAGCCTTATAGCCGAGTTCAATTTCCTTGAATATTATACAGGCAATCCGAAGCGCAATTGCTCGCCATATATTTTTGCTGGCATCTCTGGTTTTATGTTTAATCCATGCTGTACAGTTGATAGTGTTGGAGCGGCATTACGCCCTTTAAAGACGGAAGGTTATGAATATCAGACTATAAATCTTTCCATTCCTTTTGGATTTGGCGTGAAATTGGCCTTGTCGAAGCATATTGCCGCCACACTTGAATGGCGTTTGCAGAAGACTTTCACCGATTATCTCGATGATTGCGGCACGGTTTATCCGGAAATACATGCCGTTGGCGCTGATGGTTTCGATTATTCTGACCCGACGGGCAATTATCAGCCCTATCAGCAGCGTGGCAATTCCGCCTACAAGGATTGGTTTGGCGAGGCACGCGTCTCGTTCACTTGGAAATTCAACCTGCCCGATGGCAGAGGTTGCAACTTAAGCAAATTCTAAATTATGGAACTGAAGCAACAGATTGATACAGAACGTATTCCGCAGCACATTGCTATCATTATGGATGGCAATGGTCGTTGGGCCAAGGAACGTGGCAAACAACGTATTTTCGGTCATCAAAGTGCATTGGTTTCGGTGCGTCAGGCAACGGAAGCCTGTGCCGAAATCGGTGTGGATTACCTTACTTTGTACGCTTTTTCCACCGAAAACTGGAACCGTCCGGCATTGGAGGTTGCTGGCTTAATGGCCTTGTTTGCAAAAGCCATTACGGAAGAGGTCAAAACGCTGAATGATAATAATATACGTCTCAACGCCATCGGTGATTTGAAAAGTCTTCCAAAGTCGAATTACGATTTGCTGATGAAAGGCATCGAAGATACCAAAAACAATACTGGAATGACCTTGACCTTGGCATTGAGTTATTCTGGCCGTTGGGACATCACGAATGCCGCGAAAAACATGGCTTTTGCGGTGCAAAATGGAGAAATCAACCCTGAAAACATTACACAAGACACGATAAACGCATATCTTTCGACGGCGGGAATTCCTGATCCTGAGTTGCTTATCCGCACCAGCGGCGAGGAACGCATCAGCAATTTCCTGTTGTGGCAACTGGCCTATTCCGAACTGTATTTTACACCGAAATACTGGCCTGATTTCCGCAAGGACGATCTTTTTGAAGCTGTCATCAACTATCAGCGCCGTGAACGCCGTTTCGGCAAGACAAGTGAGCAAATCATCAATAAATGAAGAAGATGAATAAGAATTTACGATATTTCCTTTGCATATTTTTCGCCTTTGCGTTACTCGTTTTAGGCAATGAGGCGAAAGCTCAGATTCAGGTTGGCGACGACTTGTCGGAAATTGACTATGGTCGTCCAGTTGAATATGAAATCGCAGGCATCACTGTTGAGGGTGCGCAAAACGTTGATAAAAATGCCCTTACGATGATTTCTGGACTGAGGGTTGGAAACATGGTCAAAGTTCCGGGGGATGATTTTTCGCAAGCCATCAAAAAGATGTGGGAACAGGGCATGTTTGAAGACATTGCCATCAATGCCACTGAATTTGTGGGCAATAAGATTTTCCTTGAAATCGTGATCAAGGAACGTCCTCGCGTCTCAAAGTTCTCGTTTAAAGGCGTTAAGAAGACCGAAGCCGACGAAATCCGAAACAAAATCAACTTGTCGCGCGGCGATGTGGCCACTGACCATTTGCTTACCAAAACCCGTCGCATCATTGAAGATTATTATTACGACAAAGGCTATCTCAATGCCGACATTAACATTGAACAAGTGGCGGATACGGCAAGAAACGGTTATGTCGATATGGTGATACACGTCGATAAAGGCTCAAAGGTGAAAATCGGCAAAATCAATTTCATTGGCAATGAAAACCTTTCCGATGGGCAGTTGCAGGCGGCCATGAAGGAGACCAAGCAAAGAGGACATTTCGATCCGCTTAATCCATTGGGACCATTGGTCGTGAATACTATCGCCGATGTGCTGACACTCAAGCCTTTGAAAGCTATTACTGGTGTCGAAGAGTATTTTTATGAGAATTACCGTCCGCGAATCTTCAAAGCCTCGAAATTCCTTGAAAGCAATTACAAAGATGACAAGCAGAAAATCATAGAAAAGTATAATTCAAAAGGTTATCGTGATGCCCTGATTGTCCGCGATTCGGTTTATAAGATTGATGATAAGAACGTTGGCATTGACATTGTTGTTGATGAAGGCAACAAATACCATTACCGCAACATCTATTGGACGGGCAACACGAAATACACCGCCGAGACTTTGAATGAAATTCTTGGCATCAAGAAAGGCGACACATATAATAAGGAGTTGCTCGACAAGAACCTGACTTACAGCGAGACTACTTTGGATGTCAGTTCGCTTTACATGGACGACGGTTATCTGTTTTTCCATGTCAATCCTGTTGAGGTTCAGGTTGAAAACGATTCCATCGACCTTGAAATCCGCATGTACGAAGGCGAACAGGCACGTGTCAGCAATGTGTCGCTGGTGGGCAATACGAAGACTAACGACTATGTGGTTTTGCGTGAGCTTTACACACGTCCGGGACAACTATACAGCCGTAGTGATGTGGTGCGTACGGTTCGTGAATTGGCCACTTTGGGCTTTTTCAATGCAGAGACCATCAATCCTGAAATCAAGCCAAATTATTCCGATCATACCGTCGATATTGAGTATTCCGTGGAAGAAGCCGCTGCCGACCAGATTCAGTTCTCGGCTGGTTACGGCTATGGCATGTTGATGTTGCAAGCCGGTTTGCAGTTCTCCAATTTCTCGGTGAAAAATCTCTTCAATAAGGACGCTTGGACCCCGATTCCAGGTGGCGATGGTCAGAAACTGGGTCTGAATGTCACGACTTATGGCAGCAATTACATCGCCTACGGCGTTTCGTTTACTGAACCTTGGTGGGGCGGTCGCAAGCCTACTTCTTTGTCCGTGTCTTTCAGTCAGTCGTATCTGAGAAACGGCGTGAAAGGGACCGATACTTATGGTTGGTTCATTATGACGGGAGGAACCATCGGCGTGGGCAAACGCTTGACTTGGCCTGATGATTATTTTTCGCTTTATCAGTCAATTAACGTGATGCGCTACAGCCTTGATAATTATAAGACTTCCTATTTCAATGTTGGTAACGGTTATGGCAACTACAACAAGTTGAGCTACACTTTCGCCTTGACACGCAATTCCGTCAGCCAGCCTATTTATCCGCGTAATGGTTCGGAATTCATGCTTTCGCTTGAACTGACGCCGCCTTATTCATTATTCTCCGATAAGGATTATTCCAAGATGGGCGACATCGAAAAATACAAGTGGATTGAAATGCACAAATGGACTTTCAAGGCAGCTTGGTACACTGAACTTTACGAAAAACTCGTCCTGATGACCCGTGTCCGTTTCGGCTATCTCGGCCATTACAACAGCCAGATTGGAGCAACGCCATTCCATCGTTTCTATCTCGGTGGTGACGGTTTGAGCAACTATTCGCTTGACAGCCGTGAATTAATTGGTATGCGCGGTTATAAGAACGAATCGTTGACACCTGGCGGCGCTACAAGCACGTCGGGCGGTGACATTTTCTCGAAATACACTTTGGAACTCCGTTATCCGTTGTCGCTGAATCCGCAGGCAACCATCTATGCCTTGACTTTCCTTGAAGCAGGTAACTGCTGGTTGGGCTTCAAGAATTTCGACCCGTTCAATGTGAAACGTTCCGCAGGTCTCGGCGTGCGCATCTATTTGCCGATGTTCGGTTTGCTCGGCCTTGACTGGGGTTATGGCTTCGACGAAATTCCTGGCGATTCGAGTGCCAATGGCAGCCAGTTCCACTTCTCCATCGGCGGCTCCATCGACTGATGATTTTGGAACGATTGTTGTGTAGATAATCATGCTATTAGAAATAATTTAAATTGAAATAAAATGAAAAAGTTAAAATCTTTGTTGTTGACCGCAGCTATCGTTTGCTGTGGCGTGATGGGTGCCAACGCACAGATTGGCGGCCAGAAAATCGTTTACGTCGATTCCGAGTACATTATGGAAAACATTCCGGAATATGCTGATGCTCAGGAAGAACTGAATGCCTTATCGATAAAGTGGCAGAATGAAATCAAGGCTGTCAGGGACAAGGTTTCGGAAATGTACAGCAAGTATCAGACCGAACAAGTGCTGCTTTCGGAAGACCAAAAACATGCCCGCGAACAGGAAATCGTCAATAAGGAACAGGAAGCCAAGAACTTGCAGATGCAGTATTTTGGTGCTGACGGTCAGCTTTATCAGAAACGTACTGAATTGGTCCAGCCTATTCAGGAAAAGATTTACACGGCCATGCAGGAACTTGCTCAAACCAAAAACTACGCTTTCATCCTTGACTTAGCTTCGGGCACCTCAGTCCTTTATGCCAGCGATAAGAATGACATCAGCGATGAGGTCCTCGACCAGCTTGGCAATGTGATGCAAACCGTGCGTCGTGAAGACCGTCACAGAAGTGCTGCTGTCGGTGGCAATAACAAACCAAGCACATCAGGCAATGGCGGTGGTAAAACTCCTGCTCCAACCAAACCGGCAGGCAAGAAATGATTTCCGTATTGAAAAAAATCTTATCTTTGCCGCTCAATAAAAGAACAAATTAGAGTTAAATCATTAAAAATCCGTACAATGAACAAATTATTTAAAGTTTTATTCCTTGCTGCAGCTCTGTTCGTGATGAATGGTTTTGTCAGCGCACAAGTGAAAATCGCTCATGTAAACACAGCTGAAATCCTTGATGCTATGCCTGACAAGGCAAAGGCTGAAAAAGATCTTGAAACCTATTACGGCGAACTTGAAAAACAAATGCAGGTAATGATTAAGGAATACGAAACCAAGGCGCAGGATTATCAAGCTAATCAGGCTACCATGTCAAATCTTGTGAAACAGTCAAAGGAAAAGGAAATCATGGATCTCCAGAGTCGTATCGAACAGTTCCAAAGCAATGCCACTCAGGAATTCGAGGCTAAGCGTGCTGAAAAACTCGCTCCAATCCTTGAAAAGATTCAGAATGCCATCAACGCAGTCGGTAAAGAAAAAGGTTACACCTATGTTCTCGATTTGGCTACAGGCGCAACTGTTTATGTTGGCACCGATGCTATTGATGCTACCAAAGACGTTAAAGCTAAATTGGGTATCAAATAATTGAAATTCAGTTTTGTTGAATAAAAAAGCCAGCCAATCGGCTGGCTTTTTTTATTTAATGTTCTCTCGTTTCACTTTGGCAAACCGCAGCAGCTTCATGATGCGTAGCGGCTTGTGATCGTCTTTGTCGGCCATGTTGAATGACAATCCGAGTTTCTTGGAAATCGGAACTTTGAAGGTCTCAACAAATTCAATCAGCGTGCCGTCGGGGTCTTCTACGTAGGTGAAATGACCGTTGGCATCGCCCATATCGAAATCAACGCCACTGTCGCAGACAAATGGGTGGCCAAGAGCTTCGGTCTGTTCTTTTATTGCATCCATGTTGCGTACATCGAAGCAAAGATGGATGAATCCAGGGTCGCCCCAATAACGGCCATCACGTAGTTGTCGGCCTGGCTCATCGAGGTTTTGGACAAGTTCGATGTGCGATGTCCCCATCACTCGGCTAAGTGGCCCTTCAATGGGTTTTGAACGCTCAAGAATGACGCGTCGCAATGCGTTTTCGCCGCCAGGAACACCTTTCAGGTCGCTGAAAAAATCCGTATGGTCGTATGCAACTTTGTCGTAGTCAAGCAACTTTGCGTAAAAATCTATGGAACGGTCGATGTCGCTTACACCGATGGTTACGCCGTTGGCACCGCCCGTGGTTTTCTTTTCCTTGATGAAAACGTAATTGTCTTCTTCGATTTCGAAAAGGTTCCCGTAAGGGTCTTTCATGAAGAAATGTTTGTAACCGATTGGCGTTTCGCTGATTGTGGTGATGACATTAAGCCCTTTGCGCTTGAAGGTATCGTAGGCGTTCTGAATGTTGGCCGTCTTTAATTTTGCAACCAAAATGCCGTAATCGCCTAAGCGCAATGGCTCTTTCAAATAGTTGAGTTCGCGGCCTTTTGGCTGCCAGATTTCAAAACCGCCGCCACCGCGTATGTTGAAAGCCATTATGGCGCGTCGTGGTTGAGGTTTGCCTCCTGTGTAGGGAAGCATTCGCTCTGCGACGCCTTCTGCGTCAACGATTTTTACTTCATAGCCGAAATTGTCATAGTACCATTTCCAGGCTTCGATGACATCGGCAACGCCAATGCCGACCTGCTGTATGCCGCAAATTACTTTTTCTTTCATGACGGTTTGGAATTTAAGGATTTAAGGATTTGAGATTTAAAGATTTAAGGTTGCAGAAATGTATTTAGGTCGCTGAAATTTTCCGTGCCAGTTTGTAATACAAGCCAAGGCAATATTTGTGAATGTAAGCCATAAGCAATTCCTTTTTCCCGATTAACTTTCTGTGTTTCTGTTTTTTAATTGCGCGCACCGCAATGGCACCGCATTTTTCAACTGAAAGACCAGTGGCTTGTCCGGCATCCATTTTGGCATGGGCCGTTCCGTCGCCATGCAGGGCACTTTTGCTGATTTGCGTGTTGATGCGTCCCGGTATGAGGAAAGTGACGTTGATATTGTCGTATTCCAATTCCAATGATTCATAAAAGCCAAACAATGCGTGTTTAGCCGCGCAATACGCCGATCGTAAAGGAAAACCAAACAGACCCGACAGGGAAGTGGTAACGCTAAACTGTACGTGTTCAGACGATTTAATCATTTCTTTGAATTTCTTCACGAGATACACGCTGCTCAGAAAGTCGATTTTCAGGATTTTTTCGTCAACTGAAAAATCAGTTTCCAACGCTTTTTCGCGTTGTGAAATGCCTGCATTGAGCACAAAAATGTCGATTTTCAGGCCTAGGTTGTTAACGAAATCATAAAGCCGGTCAATGGAAGCGTAATCATCTAATTGTGTTTCCGTTGCGTAGGCTTTTACTTCGAATTTTTCGCAAGTAGCTTTGGTCCGGTTAAGTTCTTCAATTCCTAAACCAGTGAGAATCAGATTGCAACCTTCTTGAGCCAAATGTGTGGCAATGGATTGGCCGATGCCAGTTCCGCCGCCAGTAACAAGAGCTGTTTTTCCTTTTAGTTTTATCATGTCACAAAGATAGGACTTCTTTCTTAAACCAAGCGGCTCTTTCGCAACTTTCTCCTGTGTTGAGCAGCACGCAATCGCCGTTGTGTATCTTGTTTTCTTCTAGTGCTTTATAAAATCCGGCGTAGCAGACCATGGATGCCGGACCTAACAGAACGCCTTTTTCCTGCAACATTTTTTTGCCGAAATCAGGTAAATCCGCTTCCTTGACGCGAAGGAAATCTCCGCCACTTTTTTTGACAAGAGGAGCAACTAAAGGAAAATTTCCCGGATTGGCTGCCGTTAGGATGCTGATTTGCGTTTTCACGTTTTTTTTCGCTTCATACTGATGCTCCCAATCTTGCGGGAAGCAGTTGGTTTTTGCCTTTTCCCAAGCCGTGACCATTGGATCACATTCGTCTTGCTGAACCAGCAACATTCTTGGCAGTTTCAAGTCGGTGCGTCCGGCTTTTTGCAAATCGTTGAAGCCTTTTTCAAATGCTAATGGACTTGTTCCGCCGGCAACTGCCTGCATATAAACGGTTGGCATTTTTCCTAATTGCCGCAGACATTCAAAAACCATGGTTCTTTTCGACTCAATGCGCAATGGGTCGGTGTTGCCGCCACTGATTAAAACCTTCCCGTTTTTATGAAAATCAGCGGCTTCTGCTTTCGCATCACCATAACCGCCTTTTGAAATGACAATGTTTTGTCCTGCGTTTTGGATTGATTTTATCGAGCCTTCGTCAATGAAAGAAGGTGCATATTCGGTGAATTTGATGCCAGCTTTGGCCAAATAGGTCGCAAAGGCAACACCCGCATTTCCAGTCGAGGCGAGGCAATAATCCTTAATGCCGTTTTCCTTTAAAACGCTGGCAGCCAATGCTGCACTGATGTCCTTGAATGTGCCGGAACCGCCGTTCAGGTCGTTTCGGTAAACATAAACTTCGCAATCAATGCCATGCTGTTTCGCCGCTTTTTCCAGGTTTTCCCAGCGTTCCATTGGAATGAGGCCTTCGCCGCAAGTGACGATATTTTCCTTGCTTTCCAATGGTAGGAAGTCAAAGTAGAGGTTTTGAAAGTCGTTCTCGTTTTTGGGAAGTCTTTCAAAATCAGGAATTGTATTTTCCTGATATTCAACTTCCGCGTAGGTTGAACCACAGTCGCATTTTTGGTCTTGCTCAAACCAAGTCTTGAAGTCACCGATGACTTTACCGCATTTTTTACATATAATTTGATATTTCATTTTGTTTTAGCCTTTTTTGTCAATCCATTTCCATAATCTGAACATAAGCCACCCCCAAACTAAAAAAAGTACAATATGTATCCAGCGAGGTATGGCTGTTTGGTAAACACTGCCGTTGTCGATTTTTTCGTAGTCAGGAATGTCGGCATAGTAATAGGCACCGGCACCAAAGTCGAGACTGTCAACGAGGCCCAATCCGTTTGCCATTATATAGAGTGCGACTATCATGGTCGCAACGATGACCATGATAGTCGCAATTTTGACTATTTTGTGTGCTCTTGTCATTGCTTAATCAAGAACAGGTATTGGGAAGAATCTGCCAGATAATAAGAACCATACAGCAAAGAATGTCAACGCAATGTTGAATAACTGACCGACAATGTAAAGCCAAAGCACTTTGCCGCCTTGCATTTGCTTGGCGATGGCCTTGAAATTGGTGTCAAGTCCGATGCTTGTGAAGGCGAGGACGAATGCCCAGTTCTTGAATTGGTCGAGTACTTTGTTGATGGCGCCAACATTTTCGGCTCCAAAAGCGGGCTGAATGATGAATGAAGCAATCAGAGATGCGGCGAAGAAGCCGAGTATGAATTTCGGGAATCTAAGCCAAATCTCGCTTGCGCCTACTTTTTCGGAGCCTTCTTTGTCAACTTTAGTTGCAAAGAAAATGGCAACGAAGAACGCAATGAATCCAATCAGAATGTTTTGGATTGATTTGACCAGTACGGCAGCTTTTTGTGCTTCTTCACCAAGTGCAGTGCCAGCAACAACAA
>CALGBV010000161.1 GCA_937884015.1 uncultured Bacteroidales bacterium | reverse complement strand
TTCTGCCTTCCTCCTGCCAAGGCTATACCAAGGCCGTACCAACGCTATCTCCGCCTCCAGCCTCCTGCCGCTTCCCTCCCACTCCGCTTCGCTGCGCAACGGAGAAAACCCTCAAAAAAATGCCGGACGGTGTGCAAAGAACACGGCCTTGGCATTGCCCATGTCACTTGTTTTCATTATCTTTGCAGCGGCAAAGCCAGTCATCGGGAATCAATATTAATCAGGAAAACACAAAAAAACTTGCCGAGCGTGGCTTGGCAGCGCACTCTCGTGCGCGCCCCACCCGACAAGTTTTTTTCACCCCTGCACGTAGCGGGAAACAAGGGCTATTTCTGACGCGCGGAATGCACTGCCCGAACAGAGAGACCACGGTCGCGGTAGTTGCTGCCCATACCTGAGATGCCCGAACCGAAGAGGCAGCCCCACGCGCTGTCCGGGTGGTCAGTGAAGAGCGAACTCGACCAGTAGTAGCCGAGGTCGCCCGCGTCGGTGAGATTGCCACCCCAACGGCAGCCAGCGGCAGGCAGGAAGAGAGTGTTGCCGTTAGGTCCTGTGAAGCATTGTCCATTCACGCCATTTTGCGTTGTCCACACCGAAGTGCAATGGATGAAAAGCTCATCCCATTCCTCAAGCGTCGGGGTGAGCCATCCACTGCCCCATTTGGCCGTGGCTGCATCGTCGCCCGCTTGCAGAATGGTCAGGTTGTCGGTATAGCCGTTGCAGCCATAGTCAGAATCGTTGCAATATTTTGTCAGATCATCAGAATCGCCATAGGTATAGGTGCTCCAATCAAAAACGTTTTTCGGCTGGATTTCGCCCCAGGCGAAGTAGTCGCCGTAGTCTTCGGGGCTGTCTGCGCCCACGTTGCACGTCGCCCACAGAAGCCCACTCGGCAGGCCGAGGTCAACGTATGCGTGATCGTCACTCGAATCGTCATTGTCTTTCTTGCACGACACGCACAGCGCCATTGCCATGCAGGTCATAACCATTGCTAATGTCTTGAAATGTCTTTTCATTTTACAAACCCTAAATCCGTGTCGGGCGCAACTTTTTATTTGCTTGACTTATTTTTAACTGCTGTTTCTTCAAGCCGCAAAGATAGAAAACTTTTGGTCATCAATATGATAAGTAACTATTCAAAATTAAACTACATAATAAAGGACACGGGATTTCGAGACTGCGAGGCTTCGGGATGCCGGAATGCCTCGTAATCTCGCATTCCCGCGACCTCGATGCCTCGTTTTCAATATGTAAACTAATTTTGATCACCTACTTAAATTATACCGTTACTTTATTACAGAAAAATCCAAATTATACCGTTACTTTGTTACAAGATTTCCAAAATTATACCGTTATTTTGTTACAAAAAAATTCAAATTATACCGTTACTTTGTTACAAAAAAGTTGTATTTTTGCAGGACAAACAAAGGAATCTAATTTATATAAATTATTGATATAATGGAAGTTATTCAAAGAAATACACTAAATAAGTTACGCGCATGGAGATTCAGCGAAACAAGAAAACCTTTGGTATTGCGCGGAGCAAGGCAAGTCGGGAAGACAACTTTGGTGAAAGAATTTGCCAAAGAATACGACATTTTCCTGCATCTGAACCTTGAAAAAGAAGACGATTGCGCACTTTTCGAGGCCAACAACGATGTGAATCTGCTCATCCAAGCCATTTTCATGCACAAACGGCAACAGCAACGCAACGGCTCGACCTTGCTTTTCATCGACGAGATCCAAAATTCGAGACGTGCCGTGGCCATGCTGCGTTATTTCTACGAAGAGGCCAACCACATCCATGTGATTGCGGCTGGTTCGCTGTTGGAAACCGTCATGGACTTGCGGAAAATCTCGTTCCCAGTCGGGCGTGTCGAGTTCATGGCCTTGCGTCCCTGCTCGTTCACCGAGTTTCAAAACGGCACAGGCGATGATTTCGATGCCGAAAACGTTTGCAACCTCAATGTCATCCCCGCTATTCACGAAAGGGTGATGCGGCAGTTTCGCGAATACACCTTAGTCGGCGGAATGCCGGCGGCCATCGTGCAATACGCCAAGAAAAGAGACGTGCTTTCGGTGAGCAGCATCTACACCTCGCTTTTGCAGACCTACAAGGACGACGTGGAAAAATACAGCAGCAGCACCGCATTAATAAAGGTAATCCGCACCATTTTGGAAGTTGGCTGGACACAAGCCGCCGAAGCCATTGTGTTTGAGGGATTTGCCAACACTAATTACCGCTCGCGCGAAATCAGTGAGGCATTTCAGACCCTCTCGAAAGCCATGCTGATGGAACTGGTTTACCCGACCGGCGAAGTGCAGTCGCCCGTTTTGCCCAACCAGCGCAGGAAACCGAAACTGCTGTGGTTAGACACTGGTCTGGTGAATTTCGCCGTCGGCTTGCAACAGGATGTGTTTTCCACGCCCGACATCAACGATGTTTGGCGCGGCAGAATTGCAGAACATATTGTAGGACAAGAGCTTATCGCATTAAATGACAACATTTTGGCAAAACGAAGTTACTGGCGCAACGACAAGCACGGCTCCGATGCCGAAGTGGATTTCCTCTACCCTTTCCAAGGCCTGCAGATTCCCATCGAGGTCAAATCGGGGCACAATGCGCGCTTGCGTTCACTGCATCAATTCATGGATGCCACCAACCACGGTTTGGCCATCAGGTTTTGGTCGAAGCCCTATTCCGTTGACGATGTGACAACACCCAACGGCAAGCATTTCCGACTGGTCAACGTTCCGTTTTACTATGCCGGACAGGTCGAGTTGATTTTGGGAAAGGAAATGTGACATCTTCTTTTCCAAATTGACATTCATGCCCAATTTCCCTGTCAATGGCTTTTTGAGCAACTCAATCGTGGTT
>CALGBV010000160.1 GCA_937884015.1 uncultured Bacteroidales bacterium | reverse complement strand
ACATCTTCAACTACGACGACCCGACGGGCATAGAGGAACAGCCAAAAGTGGTGCCGCTGCAAATGAATGTTCATCCTAACCCTGCCACAACATGGGTAGCTATAGACTACACGCTGCCCAACGGCAACGCCAAAGCGGAACTTTCCGTTTTCAACGCCATGGGCGTAAAGGTGAAGCAGGTGGAATTGGATGGCAACCAAGGTCAAAAAGTTCTAGACTTGCGCGGTTTGGCTGATGGCGTTTATACCTGCACTGTATTATGCGGCGAATATTGCCATACTGAAAAAATTGTCATCACAAAATAATTCATAAATTTGCAGCCCTGGCTTGCCAGGGCTGCTTAATATTCCAAACTATGAAAAAATTATTTGTTTTTTTGTTGACTCTCATTTCTTATCCCATAATAGCCCAAATCCGCATAGATTGGCAGCAATGTTACGGAAGTATGGGGTTACATGACCGAGTCCAAAATGTTATAGAAAAAAACAATGGGTATTGGGTCGGTGGATA
Source organism: uncultured Bacteroidales bacterium (assembly GCA_937884015.1). Classification (GTDB taxonomy): domain Bacteria; phylum Bacteroidota; class Bacteroidia; order Bacteroidales; family F082; genus Limimorpha. The sequence continues at coordinate 1,253 of CALGBV010000160.1, read as the reverse complement.
TGTGGCTGAAAAAAGCGGAATGGTTACATGTGATTCTTTATCTGGGAGAACATGGATTATAGGGATTGATGAAATAGGTGAATTAGAGGAGGAATTGTGTACGGAAACAATAATCAGTAGAAGTGACGGTTTGGTGAGCGGATTAGACAATGATTTCTTTGTCATAGGTTTAGGTTATAATGACTTAGGAAAAGAACAAGTGAACATAAAAAGGTTTGATGAGAACGGAAGCGAACTGTGGAATAGGATATTTGGAAGAGAAGACAAGGCTTTTAATAGGACACCGACAGGAGCGGGAACATTGGATGGGGGCGTAATAGTGTGTATTGATACCCAATGGTCGGGAGGTGACATAGGTCATTACTATGGCGGTTATTATGATGTATGGGTGGTAAAAGTAGATAGCCTCGGCAACCTGCAATGGGAAACGACATTAGGTTCGAATGGAAACGATGATGGTCTGTCAGTCTCTTGCGCATCAGACGGAGGCTATTATGTGTGTATGGACGGCCATCCCGGACCAAATGGATCAATATCGCAATGTAGGGATATGCTGGAAACAGATGCTTACAACGGACACATCGCCAAATTAGATCCTGATGGCAACATATTGTGGCACCGCTGCTATGGAGGAAACGAATGGGAATCCATCTATAATATGGTGGAACTGGAAGACGGCATCCTACTGGTATGCGACACCAATTCGGAAGACGGAGATGTCGAAGGTGCAGGTTACCATTTGGGCTACCCTCATGGCGATGAATTTTACGGAAAGACCTACGACATCTGGCTGATAAAGACAGACTTCGATGGCAACATCCTTTGGAGCAAGTGCTATGGCGGCACGGGACACGAGTTCCCGCTCAAGGTGTTTCAGAACGAGGATGGCGGCTTCACCGTGTTTGGCACAACACAATCGCTTGACGGCGATGTGGCAAGCACAAGCAACATGCACCCGCATCAACCTGAAGTTGGCCGAAAGATATGGGTGTTCCGCATAGATGCAGATGGGAATATGCTTTGGGAAAGGGCCATAGGACACTATGGAAATACGCCGATTTATTTAGGAGATGTCATAAAACACGATGATGTCACTTATACATTGGCTGCCACTTCTCCGGGGTCTTCTTCAACTAACACTCTTTATAATGGAGATTTGAACTGCTCAAATAGTGAGTTTTGCGGATATAATAACTACTGGGTCCTCCACATCACGGACATCTTCAACTACGACGACCCGACAGGCATAGAGG
>CALGBV010000159.1 GCA_937884015.1 uncultured Bacteroidales bacterium | reverse complement strand
CAGAACACCAGAATAAGCCAACGCCCTTGAAGTATGGTTTACACAGCCATTAAACAAGCCATATTTAAGTGGTCCAATATTAAGCAAGTTCCTGCCATTATTGAGATTGGTGGTCATTTTACGCATAATCTTTCCACTTACATTATAGAGATTTGTAACAAATTGTGGATCATCTAACTGAATCATTGAAATATTCTTTCCAGGGAAAGATTGTCCTTGTAATGTGGCTTTAACAAAAGGCATTTCAAAACCTAAATTTGTATTTACATCAACTCCTTCTATCATGCTCCTATATCGTTCCATAGTTTCTGGAGTACAGTATTGGTCGGGACCAACTGAAACTAAAGCATCGCCATTTTGGTATACACCATTGTTGCTATATTCTCCCAATTCACTATGTCCAAACAAGTCCTTTCTTGACTTAACTTGGATATTTGTTCCACTATATCCAGCAAACAAATCTTGCACATTAGCTAAAGCACCCAATCCATAACCAATGTTTTCAAGAGTACTATTGCCTTCCTTCCCTAAATATCCCCATTCGTTTTTTGTTATATTATACGAAGCAAATCCAAATCCTATGGACAAGTCTGTCTGTCCTCCTGAATAAACATAGGTTCCAATAGAATTTAAGGAAGATGAAGCCACAATTCCCAATGTGTTGGCAAAAGGAATGCCAGATGCTGTAACGGCTGTTCCCGCCCATGCACTCAAGCCTCCGACAAGACCTCCACCAATCATGTATCCCCAAGTTTTGCCAGAACCCCATTCCCAATTTACAGGGTTGTATGTGTTATTGGCAATGCTTCCACCAACATACGCACCAATTGCCACACCTGCAATGATAATGGCATCATCAATGCCAAAAACTTCCCCGCTCGGATCCGTATATTTCAAAGGATTATTCAAGCAGTAAGCATACCTGTTGAAGTTCTGCGAGTTCTCGGGGCTTTGCACATAGTTGTCTACCGAAAGGAAACTGCTCATCACGGGATCATACATGCGGCCGTTCATGTTGATGAGACCGAAATAACGCATGTAGCCATCAATCTTTATCAGATGTTCGTGGCCGGTGAAACCGCGGTCAAGACGTGGCTCTGGAATGGCATACTGTGTCCATGTTTCCGGGTTACGGGGATTGCCCCAGGCATCGAAACTCTGCTCCACGTAGATTTCGCCATCTTCACCGGTGGTGGTCGTCCACGAACCAAGATGGTCTTTGTGGACATACTTGAGCGCAAAGCCGTTTCCGTTGCTCTCGGCGTAGGCAAACACACCCATCGGGCCGCTCAGGTAGGTGACACTCCTTCGGCCTCCCATGTTATAATACTCGCAGTTGCCGACATAGGTCTTCTGGTATTGCAGGATGCCGTTGTAGGTATGCGTCATCTTCGTCCGCTGGTGGTCGTAGCCGTAATCAAACACATACTTCAGGTTCCCCTGCCTGATTTCCTTCACCTTGTCGAACATGGTGTAGTCGATGGTGTGTGGCTCGATAGGCACTTCGCCGGTTCCCAGAATGTCCCTCACGGCATGAGGCTTGTTGACATCGTAATAAACGGCATCGGAAAACACGGTTCGGCCTCCTTCGGTCTTCGAGAGGATGCGCCCGTAGGCATCGTAGTCCGTCGCGCCGGTGGCTGCGCCATTGAGGGTGACTGCCGTCAGGCGGTTCAGCTTGTCGTATGTGAAGCTCTCGGTAATCGGCATGGCATATTTGTTCTCTGTTCGCGCGGCTAAATTAGCAAAAATATCGTAGGTATAGCTAAAATCCTGAATTTTATGGTCATCTTTTTCTGAAACCTGAGATTTCAGGAGATGGCGGTCGTCGTAAGTATAGAAGGAGGTCACTCCGTTGCCAAGGGTAAACTTTGTGATTTGTCCATATTCATTTGCCTTATTGGTTGTCCATAAGGCATCATCGCCATGCCTTATTTGGTGCAGTCGGCCTGTGTTTTCATCATATTCCTTGGTTACGGAATAGCCAGTCGGGTAATGCACCGTGGTCACGCGCAACGGGAAAGCAGTGTTTTCGTAATCGTAGCTGGTTTCGTAGGTCTCGTTTGAACGTGTTTCGCTGACTTCCGAAAGGCGGTTGTAATTGTTGCCGTCGTAAGTATAGGCAATGGTCTGGCGGTCGGCGAAACTGATGTTGTCGAGCAAGCCTTTCTTTCCCTCCTCGGTGGAGTAGTTCCAGTCGGTAACTTCAACGGTGGCGGGAGTTACCGACCTGTCGGTTTCGGTGCGTTTGGTCTGTCTGCCCAAGAGGTCGTATTCGTATGTAGTGATGTCACGTTTTGGAGTGATTGACGATTTCAGCTGCCCGAAAGCGTCATACACTTCGCTCACGGTGCCATAGTCGGGGTCGCGCAGCGCGATGCGGTTGCCGGCATTGTCGTAGATCATGCTTACCCTGGTGAAATCGCGACCGTTCACTTCCGTCCATGCAAGGCTACCGTCGGCATTGTATTCGTATGAGGTGGTGTTTTCACCCTCTTCCAGTTCCTCCACATTGCTGTCAGTCCAACCCATGAAGTTCAGGGTGGTGCTTGTGGTGTGCGATTTAACGAAGTCACCATTTAAAGACAGCCTTACGCCCGTTTTTGTCGTTGAGGTAAGATCCTGGTAAGTGGTTTCGGTGGAAGGATAATAGGTCACGTTCACTTCATCTTCCATTAGATTAAATTTCGGATAATCGGTGCGGACGACGCGGTCGAAATTGTCGTAGGTGAAATTCGTCCATTTGTCGGGAGCATTTCCACTGAAATATGGCTCGCTTTCACAGCTCACCCGGCTCCATCGGTCATATTGCGTATCCTTGAAAACGACATCTTGCATAGTCAGACCGTATGAAACGGAGCGCAAGGCGCGACCTGCCGCATCGTAAAGCGTAATGCTTGGAGCACTGCCAGTGCTTTTCGTCCATGAGTAATAAAGGGCATCGGGAAGATCTGATGCAAATTTTTGTTTCATGACTTCTCCCAGCCACCGCAAGGCAGTTACGGATTCCGTTCCCTTGATGCGGTTGCCTTGTGTGTCCAAATCGTAGGTGCGGGTGGTCACGCCGAGATGTTCCACATCTTCGCTGTAGGTGCCATAGCCGTTGCAGTCGGTTGTGGTCTTCAGTTCGCCGTACACTTCATCGTAGGTCGAAGCCGAAACATAGCCCATTGGGTTGGTCGTATTAGTGACGAAGCGGAAGCGCGGATCGTAACCGTAACTGGTAGTTCTCGGAGCCAAATTCGGGTCGTTAGGGTTGTTCGGTGCCGACAAGGTTTCCGTCTCGACATGGCCATTAGTGTAGGTGTAGGTCACCTTGGTTGCCAGCCTGTCGGTGTTCGTTTCCTGCCCGCTTGGGTAGGTTGTCACCGTTTTCGGCAGACGCCTGAAAACGCGGTCATACGAATAGATGACCAGCGACTTGGAATCCTGGAATCCTGAAGTTTTCCGTTTCATTAAAGTGCTGACGGAATGAGGACGGTTGATAATCCATTGGTTTTGACCGGTAATATCCTCTTCATATTGCGTCGCTGTTTCCGACTGGTATTCGCACTGTTCCACGGAATAGACTTCAGTCCCATCCGTCCCCTGCTTTGAGTTGGTCATTTGGACGGTGTTCACATAATACGCATCAACGCCTGATTCAATGCGGTTGTACTGGTTTTCGGTGATGCTTCGGCGCAACAAGCCGTTTCTTTCGCCCAGCAGTTCGAAATTGCTGGTCTCAGTTCTCTTGACCACAGGCATGAAAGTCAGCAGCTTCTTGCTGTTAGGGTTATTCGACAATCCCATGTCAAGCTTGCAGATGAACTTCTGGTATTCATATTGCGTGGTTGCCGTCAAGACACATTCATCATTGGACTTGTAACGGAATACAGATTCTGCTGTCAGAACTGCCATAGGGTGAACGCCCATCGGCTTGAAACAGAAGGTTTTCTCAGTCTTCCCAATCTTGCGGGTTGCCTCCGTCATATCTTTGGTCGCCCTTTCCACCAGACTGGTTTCATTGGTGATTTTCTTGAAGCCAAGGAATCCACGTCCAAACTTATGCACCATAGCATTGGCGTAGGTGTAATCGGTCTTGGAAATTGGCATGGTCTCGCCGCTCACTTTTACATTGGTCGTACAAACCGACTTGACGGCACGAATCGGAATCGGGACATTGTAGATGTCGAACGGGCCTTGGTTTACGCCTATTTCATTGATGCTATAGATGTTTCCGTCAGGTTTCATCGGGTTGTTGACCAAATAGTCATAATCGAAAGCCACTTCGTTACCCATACCGTCGGTGATGGTCTTGGCATTGTAATAGGTGGAGTGCTGAGGCATCGAATACAAATTGACACTGCCTAAAACGGCGGCATTTTCCTGCCCAAGGAAATTGCCAGCACATAGACCACAAGCATCTCCTCGGTCGAAGCCGATTTCATGTCCATTAAAGATTTCTTTTCTTTCAAAGCCACGTTCTGTTACAGGGCCGTATAATGCCACCAAATCCAAAGAATCGTTTCTCATCACAATGTCGGATTTTCCGTCGCCATCCATGTCAGTAATTTCCAAATAACGCTTCAGATTTTCCCTTCCTTCAATGGAATAGGCATAGTCGCCAGGATCGCCATTGCCGAAACACTCACGCATTATATCGGTAACATCGTATATCGGATAAAAATACGTATTGCCTTTGAACAAGATGACTTTCCACTCTTTCCTTCCTATGTCATATTTCAGGAAATCGGCATGTCCGTCACCATTGAAATCACCCACAAAATGTCTCTGCCAGCGGTCGGAGAAATTTCTGCAGACAGGTGCCCAAGTATAATTTCCATCTGGATTGACATATACGCTGACAATAAGTCCAGGCTCGTCATCAAAACCGCTATCAAACCAGACTTCCGTTCTGCCATCACCATTAAAATCACCAGGGATATAGTTTATCGCATTCCAGTCGGCTGCAGCTTCTGTCATGGTAACATATCCTAAATCCTTGTCGTATGAAAAATACCTAAAAGGCTTATAAGGATAAGCAAAAATAAAGTCCTGCTTCCCTCTCCCCATGAAATCGCCTACAATGAATGAATAGTTTTTTTCTCCGTAATCAATGTTAAATCCTTGGTCACCATTGTTTGCAAATAAACGCCAATCTTCAACTATCGGCTCAAAGGAATATACCATATCCCTATACGGAGAATTAGACAAAGAGCTTTCTGTTTTCATATCGTCCGAACCGGCAACATCTGCGACTTTCTCCCTGCCGGTTGATGACTGCACCAGTTTGTAGACACTAAACCACACTATGACATTGATATGCTCAGGCGAAGAATGCGCTGATGGAAAATCACCATACAAAAGCACTTCATCACATCCGTCTCCATCAATGTCGCAAGGTTGAATCCAACGCAGT
>CALGBV010000158.1 GCA_937884015.1 uncultured Bacteroidales bacterium | reverse complement strand
CCATAGGTGTTTGCGTGAATCCTTCCACACCATTTTCGACCAACAAGGCCGTAAATTCTGGTTTGCCATCTTTAGTGCCCGAAACGGCTTGCACGCTGGTTCCCAATGTGATAGGCGTTGCGCTGTTGGTGATGAAAATCTTGGTGCCGTTCAGCAGCCATTCATCGCCTTGGCGAATGGCCGTGGTCTTGGTGCCGCGCGAATCGGAGCCGGCATCTTCTTCAGTCAAGCCAAAGCCCCAAAGTTTGTCCTTGCAAAGTTGCGGCAGATATTTGCGTTTCTGCTCCTCTGTGCCGTAATCCTTGATGGGGCCGATGCCCAAAGAGTTGTCGGCAGCAATGGTGGCAGCCGTCGAGCCATCGACACGCGCCAGTTCCTCAACGGCAATGATGTAGGTGAGATTATCCAGACCTTGACCGCCATATTCCTTCGGGACGGTCATGCCCAACAAGCCTTCAGCACCCATTTTCAGGGTCAAATCGACATCAAAATGCTGATGTTCATCGTTATATCTTGCAACAGGTTTCACTTCGCCTTCAGCAAAATCGCGCACTTTCTGGCGAAATGCCTGCTGTTGTTCTGTCAAATCGAAATTCATAGTTATTCAGTGTTTACCGTTTATTCTAACTCAATCAACTGCATTTTATTGTCCACCATTTCGCCTTCGGTTACAAGAATCCGCTTCACTTTGGCTTTGGCCGTTGCGGTGATGTTGTTCTCCATTTTCATGGCTTCCACCACAATCATGATGGTGCCTTCAGTCACTTCATCGCCTTCCTTGACATTGATTTTCACCACTTTGCCTGGCATTGGCGACATCAAGGCGTTCTTATCGTTGGCTTTGTCCTTTCCCGAATAATCGAGATTGTCGTTCAACTGGTCGTAACGGAAACAGGTGAAATTCAGGCCGTGGAAATTGACAATGGTCTTGTTTTCATCATTCACCGAACAGTAAACCGTCTCGGTGCGGCCATTCAGCATGATTTTCAACTGATTATCCTCAAAATGGATAAATTCGACCTTGAAAGGCTGTGTCTCGATGCTGCCTTCCAGATAACCTGCTTGCACTTTTTTGATGCTGACTGGAATCTTCTTACCTTCCACATCGACAGTGAGTTGCATGTGGAAACGCCAATAACCGATTTGTTCCCAAACGTTTTCAGTTTCGCTGCTGAATTGCTTCTTGCAGCAATCGTACAGCAAAAACGAGGCGACAATATCATTTGTATTGATTGCCTTTCGGCTTTCGTTCAGGGCCGTCAGCAATTCGTTTTTATGACTTTCGCAAAATGATGTATCTAATTTATTTTCAACAAAATCCGGATTCTTGATGATTTCCCAAAGATAAGCCTTGTTGGTGGTCAGACCTTGTAAAATGAACTCGTTCAAGGCACGCTTGGCCGTGTCGATGGCACCTTGACGGTCTTTGGCATGACAGGTCAGCTTGGCAATCATTGGGTCGTAGGCTTCTGAAATCGTGCAAGTTCCATCGATGCTGCTGTCGACACGCGCCCCTCTGATTTGCGGCTCGTGATAGGCTGTCAGTTTGCCGGGTGTCGGCAAAAATCCGTTTTCAGGATTTTCGGCATAAACGCGCAACTCGATGGCGTGGCCTTGTGCCGTGATGCTTTCCTGCGTGTAACCCATTTCCTTGCCGCGTGCAATGCGGATTTGCTCCTCAACAATGTCGATGCCCGTGCGCTGTTCGGTGACAGGATGCTCCACCTGAATGCGGGTGTTCATCTCCAAGAAATAGAAATTCAGGTCCTTATCGACCAAAAACTCAATGGTCCCCGCATTTTTGTAACCCACTTTTTTGCAAAGTCGGACTGCCGTCTCAAACATCTGCTGGCGCTTTTCCTCCGTCAAAGTCGGCGAAGGCGATTCCTCGATGATTTTTTGATAACGGCGCTGGATGGTACATTCGCGCTCGTGCAAATGAATGACATTGCCGAAATGGTCAGCCAAGACCTGCACTTCAATATGTCGCGGATTTTCAATGTATTGCTCAACGAAAACGGTTCCATCGCCGAAATATTTCTCCGCCTCGCGAGAAGCGCGTTCCAATTCATCTTTCAGCGTTGCCTTGCTGCCGACGATGTGCATTCCCTTGCCGCCGCCGCCAGCCGCCGCCTTAATCAAGACGGGATAAGGCATGGCATCGGCCTGCGCCAAAATTTCATCAATGCTGCCCGTAATGCCGAAAGTAACGGGAATATCGTTTTCAATGGCAAATTGCCTTGCCGCAATCTTATTGCCCATCAGCCGCATGGTTTCAGCATCGGGGCCAATGAAAATCAAGTTGTTGGCAGCACAAGCCTCAGCCAATTCAGGACTTTCGGAAAGGAAACCATAGCCGGGATGTATAGCTTCGGCGCCTGCATCAAGTGCCGCATCGATGATCTTCTGTATGTTGAGATAGGTGTCCTTCAATGTGCCGTTGCCCAAAGGACAGGCTTCATCGGCCATGCGACGGTGCAAAGCCTGGGCATCATTGTCGGCGAAAACGGCCACCGAAACGATATGCAACTTGCGCAATGTCTTGATGATACGCACTGCAATCTCGCCACGGTTGGCCACAAGGACCTTATTGATTCTTCTGCTGTTCATATCGAATGTTGTAATGGCACAAAAATAGGGATTTTTCTTTTTTAAACAGATAATTGGCATCAACAAAATCAACTGCTAACCTATTGGCCTAAAAAATACGTTTCATTTTTTCCATCAATTGAACATTTTATTATTTTTGCCCAAATTTGATTAAATTTGCTTGAACATCAGGCAAAAAGAAAATACCATGAACGATAACGACAGACAACAAGTCCGTGTGCGGACTAACGAACAGCAGTCCGAGGCCGTAAAACCCAACGTCAACATTGAGGAGAAGAAGAGCCTGACAAACTGTCCGCATTGCGGCGCGGCGATAGAAGAAAAATATGAGATTTGCCCTGTCTGCGGCTACAAACTGGTTGATTACTGCACATTCTGCGGTTCACCCATGTTGTCTACCGACATCGATTGTCCCGAATGTGGGATGCCCTCTGATGGCATCATTTGCCCCGAATGCGGCACCCTTAATTTCAGAAGTTTCTGCCGCAAATGCAGCAAGCCCCTCTCGAGGGTCGCACGAAAGTCAGTCGAAAAAGCCATGACTGACCCCAAGGTTCAGGAAGCCGCCCGCATCTTCGCCAAAATGGCAGAACTGGAAAATGAATTGAAAAACGCAGATGATGACGACGTATCCGAGGACAATACGCCTCATGAGCCTACCGAAGCGGAACTTCGCTTGCGCGAATTGATGGGCAAGGTGGGTTTCAAGCCGGCAGAAAAACCCAAGGCACAGCCAAAGTCATCACCATCGCGCAGCCGCGAGGCCGTGATGGAAGAATACCAACACATGGTGGAAGAAGCCAATAAAGTGCTGGAAACGATGGTGCCGCCTGCAGGATGCACTCCCCAGGAACAACGCAACTACGCCACCGCACGCAAAGTGGCCATCATGGAAACCGTGAAAACAGAAGTCACACTTGGCTGGGTCTGCAACCGATGCCATATACTGCATAACGACCCAAGCGAATGTGGCGTGAGGGAATTTGGGGGAAAGTGGACTACGGAAACAATTGTCACACAAAAGAAAGTCTATAAATAAAACAACATATAAAGCCCATGGACAACGGCAATAACAAACAAGGCAAACCCAACATCGATTCCAATAATGCAGCGAGAGAACTGAAACTGCCTTCCCTTTCTGTTCCCAAAACAACGCCACTGACAGAACAATTGTCTTCAGTATCTAAAAGAACGAATGTTAAACCAGAAGGAACAGCCGTTAAACCTGAAAAAACAACCGTTAAACCCGAAAGAACAACTGTTAAACCTGAGAAAACAGCCATTAAGCCCGAAGGAACAGCCATTAAACCTGATGACACGACTACCCAAGCCAAGGAACAAGCATCCTCAAGCAAATATTTGTACCAAGTGGGCGACGTCATCACAATAGGCAGCCACAACTGCACGATTGTTGAACTGCTCGGCAGTGGCACCGAAGGCGAAATTTACAAGGCAAGGGAAGGCCGGAAAACCTACGCGCTGAAGGTCTGTCACGAAGACTTCAAGACCAACACAAAAGTGCTGTCAGCCCTGCAAACGCTCAAAGGCAAGGGTTATATTGTTGACATAGAGTATTTTGGCGACACATTCGAACTCATGGAATTCGTAGAGGGCAAAAGCGCCGCTTTTACCGATTTCAATTTTCCTGCCGACCCAAAACATGAGAAAAAGGCGCAAACCATACTCGCCATTGCCGTTAAGGTGGCCATGAGCCTCGACAAGATGCACGAAGCCAGGGTTTTGCATAAAGACATTAAGCCTGCCAACATTCTCATCAAGGACATTAGCACTTGGAACTGCGTGCTATGCGACTTTGGCATTGCCGACATACTGAAAACGGAGATGAAAAACGGCATCGTGCGCACATTCTGCGTGACAAAACGAAGCCGCACCCCCATCTATGCCGCTCCTGAAATCTACAAGGAAGACAACGCCATCATCAACGACGACCAAAGCATCTCCAGCGAGATGACGCCCAAGTCGGACTTCTATTCCCTCGGCATGACCATACTCTCGCTCTGGATGGGCGAAGAAGCCATGAGAAACGCCGAAGCCGAAAACGCCCTGAGAAAAATAAGAGGACACATCACCGTTCCCGACGACATGCCCGACCCTTTGAACCGCATCACGCGAGGCCTGCTCATCAAAGACCCCACCAAACGCTGGGACTACAAGTCGATTGAGGCTTTCCTGAATGGAGAAGACGTATCGGTCGAAGAAGACGAAATACTTGCCGACCTCAACATCGTATACAACACCTTAAAACACCAGATAGCACACACTTTGGAGGATTTGTCCCTTTTCATGGATGAAGACCACGAACTTGCAGCCCGCTATCTCTATAAAGGACAGATCAACAAGTGGCTTTCCGACTATCCCGAACTTCAGGCCCGCTTAGATGACATTGTGGAAAACCGCTACAAAAAAGACCATGAAGGTGGCGCTATCGCCGCAATCTTTACCATCAGCCCCGAAATAGGCTTTATCCTGAAAGGTTTCGACAGGACAACCGGCGAAGAGGTAAACGGCGTGGCTTATTCATTGAAAGATGTAACGGACTTCTACAGCCGCGCCCTTCCACATCCCTACGACAACAATCTCGACGGCATCGCATTCTTCGAATGGGTCAGGTCGCGCAATGCCGGTTTGGCCGATGCAATGCCAACTTCGGAAACTGACTTCGAGACTTTCATGCTCCGTCTGCAAACCATCGACCCGCTGACCGACATCAACCTCTGCAACGACCCAAACGACCCCGACTATGCAATGACCCAGGAAGGCATAGCGCGCACACTCAACAAGGCTTACAACATCTTCTACAACACTTATAACGGCGACTTGGATGCTTTGCTGGACGATACTTCCAATATGGTAAACGACCCGAAATACAGGAAAATCACGTTGGAAACCGTGGCGCACATTGCCGCCAATGTCATCGAACCGCAAAACGAAGGCCTCAATTACATCGCCGATTTCATGAAAACAAAAGGCAACAGGTTCAGCAAACAGATTGACTGGCTTAACCATTGCCTTGATTACGAGAACGAAGACAACCAAGAAAAGGCAGGGCCAAAAGACGAGGTCTATCTCAATCAAGTGGCCTGGATGAGAATCATCAAGGGCTACGGCATCGACCCCATTTATCATCTTGAAGACGAAAATGCGGATGTCACCACGATAGAGGAACTGTTCAAATTTCCGAAAAGACGCTCAGGAAAGAATACTACGAACGCGGTTTGCAGGGCTGGCTTGCGGTGCAGCACCACGAAAATCCCAATGCCAGTCTCGGGGAGAAATTCGCCTACGAAAAACTGCTGTACGACTACCTTGAAGACGTGCGCAGGATTGACGGAGACGATGAAGCCGTCCAACGCTTCGACGAGGCCGTTACAGAGGCAAGACACATATACAGCGAAGGCAAAGGCAAAATTGGCAGACAAGGCAAACGCAATGCCACACAACTCATCCTGTCGATACTGCTGGGCGTGTTGCCTTGCCTGGCACTTGCCACCGTACTCGTGGTAAGCATCATCATGCATCCGGCATTAGACATGTCAGGATTCAAGTTGGAAAGATTCATTTGGCCCGTGGGTCTTGTCATAGGAGCCATTTCCTATTTCGTTTTCGATGCCGACGGCTGTGTGCTGCCAATAATCTCGGGAGCGATTGGAGCCGTGGTGCTGTTCTTCTTAGTCAAGTTTTTAGGGAAATACATCCTATACATTTATCTCGCCGTGGTATTGGCGGCGCTTATCGTGTTTTCCATAAAGACGATATTTTCAAAAAGCAGTTATGCCACGAAAGCACGGCGCTTCGACAAGCCTGATTTTGAGGAGTTTGTTCTCGAGCCGCTCTATTATGCCTTCAGCGATGAAGATGAATTCGACTCATCGCTCAACGGCATGGTCGATGACGATTATATTGACAATTGGAGAACCGACCTCAACGACCGCCGCAAGTATGTGCTTCTTTTCATCGGAGCCACCATATTATTATGGGCGTTCAGCATGTTGCTTCCCCGTGGAGGAAAAGAAATGAACAACCCGTTTGTGCAAAAGATAGTGAGTGTTTTCGGCTGGGACAAGGCTCCAAAAGAAGAAGAGGAAGCATACGAAATCATTCCCATGCCGGAAATAACCAAAAACCTCAGCAAAGGCAGCAAAGGCGAGGCTGTGACCGCCATGCAGAAACGCCTCAAGCAATTGGGCTATTACAACGCCGAAATTTCCGATGTCTTTGATAACAACACCCGAACCGCCGTCATAGCCTTCCAGAAAGCCAACAAGCTGAGTGCCGATGGCGTGGTTGGTGCCAAAACCCTGAAGAAAATGTTCGACCCGGAAGCGATTCCCGCCAATGTGAAAACAGATGCAAATTAATACCGACAGATATGAAAACCTGTGAAAAATGTCAAACAAGTACCAAACGTAAGACATGTAGATAGCCTAAG
>CALGBV010000157.1 GCA_937884015.1 uncultured Bacteroidales bacterium | reverse complement strand
AATTTCATTAATAACGCCTTCGCTGTCTGGCAAAATAATAAGTAGAGATGAATAATTTATATATACTTTGAATGCTTGATAATTATCACCTTTAAAATAAGGAACATCATGAGTAAATGAAATAGTCGCAAATTCATAGGTATCAACAGTTTTAGTTTTTCCCTTTGATGTGAATTCATTTTTACTTTGGCCTAGTCCATTAGCGACATAATCTTTCATCTTAAGTGCGCTATAAGTTAAAACAGCATCATTATAAAAGGTGCAACGCAACATAATCTGAAAAACATCACGGTGAAATTCCCACTGAACACGATTACCGTCATTACAGGCGTGAGCGGTTCGGGAAAATCCACTTTGGTGAAAGACATTCTTTATCCCGCCATGAAACGGCAATTGGGCGACAATGTGGAACGCTGCGGCAGTTTCGGCGCCTTGGAAGGCAACCTGAATCTCATCCAAGCCGTTGAGTTCGTCGACCAGAATCCTATTGGAAAATCATCTCGCTCAAATCCTGTGACTTACCTCAAGGCATTTGATGAAATACGTCAACTGTTTGCCGACCAGAAACTGGCCAAATTGAGAGGCGTCAAGCCATCGTTTTTCTCGTTCAATGTCCCTGGCGGACGATGCGACGAATGTGAAGGCGAAGGTGTCACGAAGATTGAAATGCAATTCATGGCCGACGTGTATCTGCCTTGCGAATCGTGCCACGGAACGCGTTACAAAGAAGAGGTTTTGGAGATAAAATATGACGGAAAAAACATTTCCGACATTCTCGAAATGAGTATAGATGAGGCAATTACGTTCTTTGCCGAGTCGAGCGAAAAGAATACGCCCGTGGTGGGCAGAATCCTCTCTCGTCTGAAACCCTTGCAGGAAGTCGGGTTGGGTTATCTGAAAATGGGTCAGTCGTCGAGTTCGCTTTCCGGTGGCGAGGCACAGCGTGTCAAGCTGGCGTATTTCCTTATCAAAGGTCAGGTTGAGAAACCGACCTTGTTCATCTTCGACGAACCCACAACTGGCCTTCATTTCCACGACGTCAACAAACTATTAGAATCGTTTAACGCGCTCATTCTCAATGGTCATTCCATCATTATCATTGAACATAATCTTGATGTCATCAAGTCGGCAGACTGGGTGATTGACCTTGGTCCTGAAGGCGGAAACAAAGGCGGAAACATTGTCTTTGAAGGCACGCCTGAAGATTTGGCAAAATGCAAGAAATCATACACCGGACAAGCCTTGAAAGAGAAATTCAAATAAATAAAGGAACTTGTTAAATAGCGAGTTGTAACTTTTTGATAATGAACAGAATTTACTTACTTGATAACGAGCATCCTTTCTTTCCTTCGGCGGAAAAAGCAAACAAGGACGGTCTGTTGGCTTTTGGCGGCGATTTGTCGGCAGAAAGACTTGTGGTGGCCTACGCCAATGGCATTTTCCCATGGTACAACGATGACGAGCCTATACTTTGGTGGTCGCTCGACCCGCGTCTTGTCATCCGTCCGGGCGAAATGAAAGTATCCAAGTCGCTGAAACACACCATAAAATCATGCAAATTTGAATGTAAAATCGACACCAATTTCCGCAGCGTCATGGAACATTGCGCCAACACGCCACGCGAAGGCCAGGATGGCACTTGGATTTTGGATGAAATGATTGAGGCCTACTGCAATTTGCATCAACGCGGTTTGGCACATTCATTTGAGACTTACCTCGATGGCGAACTTGTCGGCGGACTTTACGGCGTTTCAATTGGTAAGATTTTCTGTGGTGAATCGATGTTCCATAAGGTTACCGATGCCTCAAAAGTGGCTTTTCATTATCTTCACAAATTCCTTCAACTGAATGGATTTAAGTTAATTGATTGTCAGCAAGAAACAAAACACTTGGTAAGCCTTGGAGCCTACACAATTCCGAGAAGCGAGTACTTGAAAGAACTGAAAGAACTAGTCAGCGAACCGACCTTAGTTGGCAATTGGGGAACTGGCAATGTTGAGGAATTTAACATCAAAATCACATCACCTGAAAAGCTCAAATTCGTGGTTTACGACATGGATTCTGACACTTATTTTGACGATTGATTTTTTTCATTCCTCGCCATCAATTGGGAATAATTTTACCACTTCAAATCTCTCATATAAACAAGCTCTAAATTTAAATCTTGAATCCTAATCTTAGACACTTTAATGCTGAAAAACAATATAATAGCACTTTATGAATGGCAAAAGATGACAAGTCGAAAGGCTTCCAGCTTGCTCATCAAACCCGTAGGTTCGGCTTGTAACTTGCGATGCCTGTATTGCTATTACTTGGACAAATCAACTTTATACGAAAACAATCAGCCAAAAATGGATGACGATTTACTGGAACTATTTGTAAAACAATATATTGATGCAAACGATGTTTCAGAAATCACATTCAATTGGCACGGCGGAGAACCGCTTTTAGCCGGATTGGATTTCTACAGGAAAGCCATCAAATTACAGCAAAAATATGCCAATGGCAAACTGATTCACAATACTTTACAGACAAATGGAACGCTGCTTTCTGATGATTGGGCACGATTTTTTAAAGACAACGGATTTCTCATCGGCGTTTCAATAGATGGTCCAAAAGTCATCCACGATGGATTTAGGAATGCAAATGGCGGCGAAGAAACATGGCAAAAAGTAATACAAGGAATAGAACGTCTCTACCGAAACAATGTTGAATATAACACTTTAAGTACAATAAATCATTTATCTGAAAATCAAGGATTAAGTATTTACCAATTCTTAAAGCAATGTGGCACGAATTACATGCAGTTTCTACCAGTTTTGGAACATGTAAACAGAAGCACGAAACGCATCACAAATCCTGATGACAACGATTCCGAACCCACCGATTGGTCAGTCACAGCCGATGGATTTAGCCGTTTCATGTGCGATATTTTCGATTATTGGGTAAAACATGATGTCGGCTGCTATTTCGTCCAGTTTTTTGATGTCACCTTGGCAAATTACGCACATCTGCCAAGCGGTTTCTGCGCTTTTAATGAGACCTGCGGCAACAATGCTGTTATTGAACATAATGGCGACGTTTATCTCTGCGACCACTTTGTCTATCAATCACATAAGGTCGGAAACATAAAAGAAAAACCATTACGGGAGATCCTTTCTGACGAGCGATTTTTCACATTTGGTATTGAAAAAAGAAAACAACTCCCCAAACAATGTCTGAAATGCGACTACAACTTCGCATGCCATGGAGGGTGTCCAAAACACCGTTTTGCAAGAAGTAAGGATGGAGAACCATATCTGAATTCACTTTGCGCAGGCTACAAAGCGTTTTTCGAGCATACGGAGCCCTATATGAAATTCATGCTCAACGAATTAAAAAACAATGGTTCTCCTGCGAAAGTAATGCAATTCAATGCGTAATCAGGGAAAACTCCGCTATTGCGCCCTGAATGCCATTATTTGTAAAACCATTCGCCACAAACTTCACCACACGACCACAAACCGGTTCAAACCGAACGGTTTGCTCAATGGGATTATTCTTAATGTTGGAGAACTCGCCAGATTGAACAAGTTTTTCGTCGACATAAAGCGAAAAAGTAGTGATATGTTGGTCGGCATCACGCGACTGATCAGGCAAATATCGGAAACCTGAAACATTCATATTTTGCTTTAAATCAATTTCAATATTGTTTTTATTATCAGATAGATAATAGCATGTCAACTCATTGCCATCGAACATCCTTTTCACCATCGGATTGTCAGGGAAACGCACCTCAAATTGCGACATCGGAACATCAAATTCCCGCGAACTGACAGCACTTGACTTTCCCGTTTCAGAATCGACTGCAATTGCCTTCACATTTACCTTTGAATTTAATTCAAATGGAATAGTGTATATTTCTGATTCACAATTCGGTGTTGTGCCGTCAATTGTATAATGAATCACAGCATTTCCATCTCCTGATTTTATGCTGACAAGGTTTTCAAAGTCACGATTTATGATTGGTTCGGAAAGCAAAGCATCGGCACAAAAAACCTCGACATTATTGATGCACAGACAACCCTTTGAATCCTTAAAGCGGATTCTTAACTTATCCATTCTAACCGTCTGAAAACGAATGATTCGCTTATACCCTATTGTCGTCAAATCATCGTAGGTTTCTATGGGCAGCCATTTGCCGTTTATATAACGGTCGAGGCTGAATTTCTTCACTCTTTGTCCCAACGGGATGTATTCCTGAATCATAACGCGGTTCAAGGCGGTGGTTTGCGGAAAATCAAACACCAATTCGCCATGATTTATGCCATCTTCCGTAGCCCAGTAAGTGTCCCAATTGTCATCCAAAACCTTGCTTGCAGCATACGTCTTCCCTCTCTCATTGTTCGATGATACCTTTGTATTTTTCAATAAGTTATCATCCATATCTTCAACAATCACTTTATGCCATTCCATAATACGGATTGAGTCATCTTTGGTGATTTTTCCAGAAAGACTGACAGGAAAATTAAGCAGCAAATTCGAATTGTGCCCAACACTATTATAATAGATATCGACCAATTTTGCCACGCTCTTAACCTGATGGTCTTCCCGATGATGGTAGAACCAACCTGGACGAATGGAAACATCCGTTTCGGAAGGCAACCAGACATCACCGTTTTCGCAGCCCGTATTGAGCAAATTCATATCATCACGTTCATTAAAAACCATTGTAGACCAATGGTTTGCATCGGCGAAGCCATCCTCGTTGCCCACCCAACGGATGCTCGGAACTTCACCGCCAAAAATCATGGCATCAGGATGGTTTTTATGAATAATGTCTACGGCTTTCTGATAATTGTAATAGGTTTTTGCTTCAATGGAACGCTGCTCATCGGCACCGCCATACCAGCCCGTGCCACCGTTTGCGCCATCAAACCAAAACTCAAAAAGCGGTCCATAATTAGTTGTAAGTTCCTCAATCTGACGATGATATGTATTCACGTAGGCCTCAGTTCCGTATTCCGCATTGTTTCGATCCCAAGGCGAAACATAAATCCCGAATTTCAAACCATATTTGCGGCAAGCATCGGAAAGTTCCTTGACCATATCGCCCTTACCGTTTTTATATGGCGAATTTTTAATGCTGTAATCCGTTGTCTCCGTGGGCCATAGACAAAATCCGTCATGATGCTTTGCCGTCAGAATTACGGCTTTCATGCCTGCATTTTTCAAGGTTTTCACCCATTGCTCGCAATCTAAAGTATCGGGATTGAAAGTGCTTGCCGGACTATTGCCGTAGCCCCACTCCATGTCATTGAAAGTGTTGATTCCGAAGTGAATAAAGGCGTATGTCTCCAATTTATTCCACTCGATTTGCTGCTTTGTCGGCACAGGCCCAATGGGTTCAGGGGCCTTTGTGCAGGCGGAAAACACGCTTGCGAAAAACAGAATTATCAAAAAGTGTCGTTTCATTTTATCGAGATATCAGATTTTCTTTTTCGACCAATTTGCTTTTCGGATATAGGCAAAGGAAATCAGGCCAATAGCGATATTATAAAGCAATTCGGCCGTCCAAACGCCTGCTATTGTGGAAGTTTTGGTCATCATGTAGATGTAGAGAATATAAACTACAAGCACGCCAAACTCCAAAATCATGGCGGCATCGGTGTTGCCCGTGCCGGAAACCGCTTCGAAAAATACCATTGCAACGGCACCGAGAATAGTAGCGGCACAAATCACGTAAACCGCTGGAACTGCGGCTGTTGCCAATGCCATATCATCGGTGTAGATTTGCAAAACCAATTGCGGAATAATGAGCGTCACGGCTACCAAAATCGAAGCGCAAATGACACCGTTTTTGGCGACTTTAAGCAAAAGCGACATCACCTCACCGCTTCTTCCCTCGCCTATCGTTCTGCTTGTCAAAGTGTTAGCGGTAGCAGCAAAAGCAAATCCAGGAATAATCAAAATCATGTAGGTACTGCGCACAACCGATGAAATGCCGATGGCCATCTCGCCCATTTTCTCAATCAAGACAAAGAATGCGAACCATGCGCCAAAGGAAAACAGACGCTGAATCATGCTCGGGAAAGCCACTTTCAGCAGCTCGCCCATCAGTTTAGGTTGCAGTTTGTGCCAACGGAACATGCCGAATTTTTCATGCGGAACAGTGATATAAGTGTAAATCCAGAAGAAACAAAATGCCGTGATTTCGGCCATCAGCGAGGCCAATGCCGCACCGCCGACGCCCATTTCCGGCAGATTGCAATTGCCGAAGATCAGGCACCAGTCGAAGAAAATATTCACCACAGCCATGATGACAGTCGAGAACGTTATCACCTTAGTGTTGGAGATTCCTACATAAAACGAACGGAACAAATAATTGAAAACCACGAACATAATGCCAAACTGACGGTATTTCAGATAGTCCATCGCTGAGCCGTAGATGTTCTCGGAACTAATGATGACCCGCATCAGGCTTTCACTGCAAAAGAACAAAATGCCAAAAAGCAAAATGCCAAGCAGCAACACGAACATGGCGCCATGTTGGAAAACCTCACCGATTTTCTTGAAATTGCCTTCGCCAAAACGACGCGCGATAAATATCTGAATGCCAATGGCAAAACCCATTGCCAAAGTCGTAAACACATAATAATAAAGGCCCGCCATCATTGAGGCGCTCATCTCGATGGTGCCCAAATGACCTAAGAAAGCCGTGTCGGTAAAAGTAATGATGGTCTGGGCCAAATTGCCCAACATGATGGGATAGGCAATGCGCCAAATCTCACGGTTTGAAACGGAAGTCTTTAACATTCAATAATTTACTTTTGTAAAAATGCCGGAACAGGAAGATGCATGCCTAAAACCAGCCAATGATTGGTCCGGGCTTGCTCAAGCAACATTTTGCGCGAAGCAATTGCCTGCTCCTTGTCTTGGTCAAAATTAGCACAATATTCCGGATGTTCCAATTGTAATGCGGCACCATGCACAAAGTCACCTGCAACAAGCACATTTCCTACAAGATAAGCCGTGTGTCCTGGTGTATGTCCAACCGCATTTATGGGCTTCACTCCACAAGGCAATTCATCGCCAAAGGCAAAACAATGTGGTTTGTAGGCCGCTGCAACGGCTTGATACAATTCATTTTTAAGCCATGCATTATGCTCTATCTCGGAAATGTACAGTTCTGCATTTGAATATCTCGCCTGTCCATCCACAAGCAAACCGCCGATATGGTCGCCATGGGCATGAGTGACAAAAATATAGTCAATGTCATTCGTTTGAATTCCAATGCTTTCCAAACGGTCTGCCGTTTTTCCGTCAGGTAGACCTGCATCAAAAAGCATCTTCTTTCCGTCTTTTTCAATTAGAAATGTCGAAACGCTTGAAGGCACACCATCCTGCAAATTCAGGGCTTGCATGAGAGAATCAGGCGCATCTGCAA
>CALGBV010000156.1 GCA_937884015.1 uncultured Bacteroidales bacterium | reverse complement strand
GACCATTGCTAATAAGAAGAAGTAAGGAGGATAGACAAAATGGCAAAAGCACAAGCAGGGTATCGATGCCATAGCTGCAAGCCATCACCAAAATGGGTGTCAGGATGCAGAGGATGGCGATGCTCAGGAATTTTTCCAGACTGGAAGCCGGAAGCATGGCAAAACTAACACCTTCGCGCTGCAAGTTGATATGGCCGAAAGCCTTTGACGGGACCAGAATGGCCGACAAAAAAACTGCTATATAGGCGACTCCGAAACGCGCGATGCGAGGCATCGTGAAGCCAAAAACCAAGGTCAGCAGCCAAAGCACAATCGGCATGGCGCACAAAATCAAGAAAGTAAGTCCAAACTGATTGATATAGCGCTTCACATCGAGCGAAACGACTTTGCAAAATCTATTGAAATTAAACGTGTTGTTCATGGCTCAATATTTTTGGGTTTTGATTTTACGGTAAGTGCCGAAATAGAAACCTGCCGCAATCATGGCAAGGGTAAGATTAATCACCCATTCGTCAATCGGCTGGATTTCAAAATCGAATGAAACCAAATTGTTGAAAATTAAGCTAATGACATTTACCAGCACAAAGACAATCAGGAATATCCACGCAACCGTTTTGCCAGCCTTGCGCTTTTTGAAAATCATGTTGCCGAACATGAACACCGAAGAAACGGCCAGCAAGAACAAGACAGCAGAAAAAAACATTTCCCAAAAGTCCGAATGTGGCAAGGTGACAGTTCCAACGAAACCGCCAAACGGCATCAGATACATCAGGAAATCCATCAACATGCAGCCTGCGAAAACAAGCGCAGGCGTCACAATGGAGCAGTAAATCATCATGCTGAAAAACTTTTCTCCCGCCGTGGCCGGCAGCATGGAATAGGCCACGCCTTCGCGCTGCAAATTGACTTTGCCATATACTTTTTCAGAAACATTCATCATAGCCAGAAGCACAATCAACCAGGCAAAACCAACTCTTGAATCTGCATCAATCTGATTACCGAAAACCAAGGTTGTAATCCACAAAAGCACCGGTATGCACGACCACACAATCAGCGAAATGCCGTAGGCGCGGAAATATTCGCTCCACTCTTTTTTCAAAATATCAACGAAGCGATTGAAATTAAAATTATTCATAATTATCAGTATTTTAAGGTTTTAAGTTTAATATAAGACAAGATATAGCCGAGCAGTCCGATAAAGCCGAAACATCCGAACCAGACCCAATTCCTTCTGCCAAAAAACTCCAAACAGATGTTCAACTGTTCATCGCGGCTCAGCGTATAAAACTGACGAAAGATTTCACGACTTGAAGAGCTCCAAAACGCATCAATTCCGATTCTGTAGATCATTAATAGAACTGCTATCACCAAAAACCAAATCAAAGCGGCGACAAGGAAAGTTTTGGCGACCTTGCTCTTTTTGAAGACCATATTGGCGTAAAGGCAAACACTGGGCAAAGCTATCATTTGCACCCAATACCGGTAAAAGTTATCCAGATCAAAAGTCAAAGCCCACAAATCTTCATCGGCATCAGCATTGACAATCAATGATTTCGGATGAAACTGCATAACGAATTGGTTCCATGTGAAGCCTTCGTATTCTCCAAAAGGCAAAAGTGCCAGAAGCGTATCAATGATAAGGCTTCCCACGACGCAAAGCACTGGCGTCAGCAGGCAGCAATACAGAAACAGGCTCAGGAACTTTTCCAATGTCGAAACCGGCATCATCATCTGCGAAGCCCCAGCCCTTTTATCGTTGATGTCGCCAAACGCAATGCCCGGCGCCATAGCAATGGAAATGGCAGCAAAAAGCGTGATAAGAAGATAACGGTTTAAAGGCAGGACCTCAGTAATCTCCAAATACGGGAGAAAACTGAAAGCAGCCCAAGCGACCACATTCACACCTATTATAATAGCAAGCACCAAACCGAAACGCTTGAAATAATTGCGTCCGTCCAATGCAAGCAGTCTGTTGAACCGGCTGATATTAAATGTATTACTCATAACATCAGTATTTTAAGGTTTTTTACTTGCCACAAGTCAGAACATTTCCTTGATGGCTTTCTTGTTGTGCATTACCGTGTTGAACAGTGCTTCGATATTGACCTGGCTTTCGATGCCCGCCTTGTTGATGCTCACGTTGATATAACCGCCTGGCAGCATTTCGCTGTAAAGGGCCTCCATGTCTTTTTCGGTGGCGAAATCGAAATAGAGTTTGCTGGTGATTTCGGCAAACGTGGCTTTCAGCAGCACTTCGTCGTTGTCGAGAATCACGATGGGGTCGATGAGGTTTTCCACATCCTTCACCTGATGCGTCGAAATGATGATAGTGCGGCCATCGTTGATGTGTTTCGAAATCACCTGGCGGAACAGGCTCTTCGACGGAATGTCCAAGCCGTTGGTCGGTTCATCTAAGAAAAGGTAATCCGTGTTGAGCGACAAAGCCGTGGCAATCAGCGATTTCTTCTGCTGGCCAAACGACATTTCGGAGAATTTGCGCGTCGGGTCGACTTCCATATCCTTGCAAAGGTCGCGGAAAAGCGTCAAGTCGAAATTCGGATAAAACACCCCGATTGATTTCACATTCTTTTCGGGCGTGCCTTCCGGAATAGCGAAATCTTCCGAAATGAAATACATCTTCTGCAAAGTCTCAGGCAGCCGCTTGAACGGGTCGATGCCGTCGACGGTGCAAGTGCCGGCGTTGGGTTGCTGCAAGCCGCTGATGAGTTTCAGCAGCGTGGTCTTCCCCACTCCGTTTTCGCCGAGAAGCCCGTAAATGTTACCTTTTTCAAATGAAAGGCTGATGTTGTTGAAAACAACCTGCTTTTTGTAAGCGAAGTCAAGATTCTTAATTTCAATCATAATGCTAAATTTTTAAATGATTAATTGTATTGGTGTATTAGTATATTAGTACACTGCAAAAGTACGACATTTATCAATGCTGTCAAGAAAAAAGTGATATTTTTTTGAAAAATTTATCAAACACATTGTCAACAAGCAATTTCGGCTCCAAAACGGCATACTTCAACCGATATTTTTTCCACATCACAGCCTGAATTTGGAAATTGTTTTGAAGTAATTACCTACCTTTGTGATTGGATTTTTAAATATATAAAAAATGAGACACCTATTGAAAATAGTGCTTCCCCTAACCTTGCTGATATTCGGTTTCGGGAGCAGAACAACAGCACAGCAAGTTGAAGTTCAAGCAATTATCACAAATTACAATGGCGACGAACAGATTTACCAACTTGACGGAAACGACAGGATTTCATTTCCAAACGATGAGACCATGGTCATCACCCAAAACGGAACCGACATTCAGATTCTCATTTCCGAAATCCGAAAAGTGACTTTCAATGAAGTTTTAGCCACGGCTGAAAACGAAACTGAAAGCATCGGAATCTTTCCAAATCCAACCAGCAACAGTTTCACAATCAGCGGAATAAACAGATTTCAGCAAATGAACATTTATTCCATTGACGGAAAACTGGTCAAACGCGAAATCATTGATTGCGGCCAAAGCATCGACATTTCCGGACTGCCGCAAGGACTTTATTACGTGAACGTTAACAAGCAGAATTTCAAACTGATAAAACTATGAAAAAGACTTTGACACTCATCATTGGCGTTCTGTTTGCCATCAGTTTGAACGCCCAAAACGAGCAGCATCTCTACCTGCACCATTCGGGAGCCGTCATTTACAATGATGCGGTTCACAATATCAACGGCATCACTTTCCAAGGCAATCCGGCATCTGCCGTCATCGACGCCACAGACGAGCAGACTTCATTCCCCGTCACGATGATCGACAGCATCACCTTCGGCATCGAGGAAACCCCTTCGGGCGACATCGTGCGGATTGTTTACAACGGCAATTCCGTTGAAATCACGAATCCGTTTTCAAATGAAGGCGTCAGCGCTTCAAACAATCAGGCCGATGTGGCAGTCAGTTCCTCAAAAGCAAATGTAATTTATTCATTGTCAGGAACAACTAGCAACGGTTCCATCACCTTTATGAGCAGCAAGGATTTTGACCTCATCCTCGACAATGCCAATCTCTCAAGC
>CALGBV010000155.1 GCA_937884015.1 uncultured Bacteroidales bacterium | reverse complement strand
CAGCAACTGGCCATCTTTAGTTGCAGAGAATGAAAAAGAACGTACATGGTCATTTAACGGAAACGGAACTCCCGGGCATATAAGAATTCCCGAAGCCGAAATGATGACGCAGGGGCGATTGTAGGTATTCAGAGTTTTCGAATCGTCAATCGTGCGCACGTAGTGCAGATTTTCAAAGCCGAACGGATCGGGGGACTGTGCAATGTAATCCCGCATTTCCTCGTTAAAGCAATCTGAATGCAGACGGAAAATGTTCGTGGCAGAAACCGCCAAAGGGCTGTCCACGAACATATCGATGTCGGGCAAGTCGTTTTTTTCTTTCAGCCGATGGAGTGCATAAACGATTTCCTGCGTGCGGCTGACGGCAAATGAAGGAATGATGAGTTTGCCGCGCTTTTCGATGCAGGTGTCGTAGATGATTTTAAGCAGTTGTTCTTCGGCATTGGTGCGGTCAGCGTGAAGACGGTTGCCGTAGGTGGCTTCGGTGATGATGTAGTCGCAATGCGGGAAGGCCTCTGGCGAACGCAGCAGGTAGTTGTATTCGCGGCCGATGTCGCCCGTGTAGCCGATGCGCGTCATGTCACCGCCTTCGTCGATTTCGATGATGGCGCAGCCGCTGCCCAGCAGGTGTCCCGTGTTGTTGAACTTCACCTTGATGTTATTGTCGAGGAACACCCAACGGTTGTAGGATGTGCTGAGGAACAGCTCCATGCAGGCGCGGGCGTCTTTCTCGGTGTAGATAGGGTCAAGGGCAGGAAGGCCTTCCTTGCGGCGCTTTTTGTTGAACCATACCATATCATTTTCCTGAATGAAACCGCTGTCGGGCAACATGATGCTGCAGAGGTCGCGGGTGGCGTCGGTGCAGACCACTTGTCCGCGGAAACCTTGCTTGTAATAATAGGGTATCAGACCGCAGTGGTCAATATGAGCATGGGTGAGGATGATGTAATCTATTTCCTTAGGCTCGACCATCGTGTTGCGGTTCGATGCGTCGGTCTCAAGGCCTTTGCCTTGGAACATGCCGCAGTCGAGCAGTATTTTCTTTCCGTGGTCGGTGATAATCAGGTGCTTGCTGCCGGTGACTTCCTGCGCTGCACCAATGAATTTGATTCTCATGGTAGAACTTAGTTTTAAACCTCCAAAAATAGTAAAAATTCTTGAATGGTCTGCAATAATCATAAAAAACGCCACCACAAATCGTGATGGCGTTTTTTTCAGTGTCGGCTCAAAGCCTTAATAGTTGTAGTAATGCTGAATGCATTCGTTGGTCTTCGTTATGATGAGGTCTTTCATCTCGCTGCGGTCGAAACGCTCGGCGCTCTCCGAAAGTTCTCTCAGCACCTCGAGGCTTTCACCGATTTCATCATCGTAGTATTCCTGGAATTTAGGCTTCATCTTGCCGTAGAATACCAGTTTATCGGAATAATTCTTGACCATCTTTTCCATGAAGGCATCACCCTTTTCATCGGCACCGCAAACGTAGTACATTTCAGGGAACTGATACAGCATGACATCGAATGGGAATTTCTCGTTCGGGAAGAATTCCTGATATTTGTCCATCACAACGACGGCTGAATCGTATTCCGCATGATTGACTAAGCTCTGTGCCAGACGGATGTAGCTCTGACGTGCAAAGGTGGCGTTGCGGACGCTCTCGCGGTCAGGCACCACGCCGTCCTGGTTCATGCTGCCCCATCTTGCCTTGTTGACCAAAAGGTCGTAGGAACCGTCGCGGTAAACACCGCCGAACCCCTTGTGGTAATCTTCGGCTTCAACTGGAATGAAACGGTAGGAGAGACCTTCCATGTGCAAATACTTGTCGATGCCAAGCACCTTGCTCATGTCGCTGAAGCTGGTGAAGTAAATCGGGCGTTCCCAGTTGTTGGTGGCGATGAAGTCGAGCAGCATGATGGCGTTCTTGTAGATGTAACTGCCACATTTCAAATCCCAATCGATTTCGTCAACAATCTTGTCCTGCATGTTTTCTGGGACGATGCCATTGCGGATGCAGGCTTCCTTGTCGACGGTCAGTTTCAGTTGACGGCAAGGCACATAATGGGTCGAGCCTCCGCCTTGATAATGCTTCACAGCCTTAGGATTTCGGATGAAATCGATGACTTGCTGCAGTTCGACGCGCTTGCCGCTGAAGAAATCTTCTTCGATGATCGGCAGGCTTTCGTTGACACCGTTTTCATATTCCTTAGGACTCAATGTCAGCGGCATGCGTTCCGATTCGTAGACCTTT
>CALGBV010000154.1 GCA_937884015.1 uncultured Bacteroidales bacterium | reverse complement strand
AAACCGTTCAGTTGTTAATAATTTCTATTACGAAGAAGGTGAAATGCTGCAAAGCAGCTTCAACGAATGCATCTACGACCTCACGGCAAGCAGCGATGAAATCATGGGCTGCCAAGACGTTTGGAACGGAGTGCTTTCTGGTTATTTCACCAATGCCGCCGACCCGATCACAGGCATCCAGATGGCTAACAAATGGACACAATACAACAGATTTGAATATTACGACAACAGCAGCACAACCATTGACGTTTATTATTCAGCCACGACAGGCGTAAATGAAGACGGCAAAGAAATCCGTATTCAAGCTGCAGGTCTCGATGGCAAGGTTTTCGTCAGATGCGACGAACCTGTCGAAGTGAGCATTTACGACATGGCAGGCCGCAATGCGGCCACACGCAGCCAAGTCAGCGAATGTGAAATCAGCCTCAAGGCTGGACTTTACATCGTCAAGGCTGGCGATGCCGCCATAAAGGTTGTTGTCAGATAAGGCAACACCACAATTAATGTCGAAACGGAGAGACGAGATGCCTCTCCGTTTTTTTGGTGCGATTTTTGCTGTAGAGACGTAGTGCGCTATGTCTCTTATCTATTAAAATCTTCAGACATTACACGCAACGTCTCAACAATTCTTATATTATGAAACAATTATTCATTATCGCCGCATTTTTGCTTTTTGTTAGTCCTGTCTTTTCACAAAACAAGGACAAGAAACCCGACGGCATCGACAAGAACGAATGCACTATTACCGTAAAAGGCAAAACCTACCCCCTGTATGGGAAAGTGAAAATCGTGGAATCGTTTCCCGACATCAAGGTTCAGATTGTCAGTTCGTTTGAAGATTTGGATGTCAAGCTTGTCGAATCTTTCCCAGATGACTGCGGAAAAATCAAGATTGTGGAATCTTTTCCCGATGTCAAGGTTAAGATTGTGGAATCGTTCCCCGACATCAAGGTAAAACTGGTGGAATCGTTTCCGGGGTTGAAATAGGATTTGGTTCTAAAGTCACGAAGTCGCCTTCAGCCTGAAAATAGGCAATCAGCTTTTCGTAGAATCTGTTTTGGCCCAAGGTATCGGCATTCCCTAAGACAATCAGTTTCTTACGCGCACGGGTAATGGCCACATTCATTCTTCGCAAGTCGTTGAGGAAACCAATATCGCCTCTTGCATTGTCTCGTACCAAACTCATCACGATGACATCGCGTTCCTGTCCCTGAAAGCCATCCACCGTATTGACTGCAATGTTTTTCCGCAAAGGTTTCAGCATACGGTTGTTGCGCACATACCTACGCAACAGCCTGACCTGCGCCTTGTAAGGCGAGATGATGCCGAAATCAACCTCATCATGCAACATGCGTTCCATGCCTATCAGCTTCACATAATCCATCAGCGTTTTCATCAGTAGCTTTGCTTCTTCCTGATTCATACGGCTTTGGCTGCGGTTGAGCTGTTCGCTGAAATCACATTTCGAAGTGTCAATCCACAGCAAAGGCTTGTCGATTGGCGAAATCAGACTATCGGCCACCGATGGGTCGGCTTTCAGTCTTCCATGATAGAACTGCCTCGACGAGAACTCCATTATCGCGCGGTTCATACGGTACTGCACTTCAAGCAGCGTCACGCACGATGGCTTCGCTTTCACCACTTTCTGCATCAAGGTACAGTTCAATCCACCCTTTGCCGCCTCCATGCATTTGATGGTCGGCGGCAGTTGCTGATGGTCGCCGGCAAAGACGACACGATCGGCTTTCAAGATAGCCGCCCAACATGCCGCTTCGAGAGCCTGCGCCGCCTCGTCAATGAAAAGCGTTCCGAAATGGCGACGCTCCATCAAGCGGTTGGCACTGCCAATCAAAGTGCAGGCTATCACCGACGAAGTATTGAACAGTTCCTCGCGGATTTTCACTTCCAATTCCATCTCGCGCTGTTGCAGCTTCCGCAGCTGGTTTTGCTCCTTCTCCCCTTTTTTCGGGTTCGCATTCAAATCACGAATGGAGCGGCGGACGCCAAAAAGTTCCAGATAATCAGGATGATTGGCATAGCGATACTCGTAGGAGCACTCCATCATCACGTCATTGATACGCAAGGGATTGCCGATACGCAGCACCGAAATGCCGCGACGATACAACTGTTCGCTGATCCAATCGACGGCAGCATTGCTCGGCGCACATACCAGCACCTGGGTCTCGCGCTTCAAGGTCTCATAAATGGCTTCCACCAGTGTGGTCGTCTTTCCCGTCCCAGGCGGACCGTGCACGACAGCAGTCTCACGGGCATTCAGCACCTTGGCCACAGCCGCATTCTGACTCGCATTGAGCCAAGGAATGGATGCATAGTGCAAATCCCTGAATTCAGGCTGCCGCTCGCCGACAAGCACACTACGCAGCCGCACGAATCTCTCATCAGTAGCATCCATAACCTGACTTAAAGCGTTCTGCATCACCTGATAAGAGAAATCATCGATGCCAAGATGAATGCCAAGCACAGAACGCTCAGCCAATGATAAAAGCGATTGCAACACCTGGAAATTGCCGACCACGACCTGCATCCGATAGCCTTTCACAAGACTCACGAAACAAGTGTAATTGTATGGAACGATTTTGCCATTGGCATCACAACGGAAGAAATTCACCGCCTTGCCAGGTTCGAAATCGTTGTTCTGCTCTTCATCCTGAGGGTCGCCATCGAATCTGATTTCCACGACCAGCTGGTTGGTGGCATTGTAAAACGAATTGCTCAAACGAATCGGGAACCAGCAATCGCCATCAGCGGCACGTCCCGTCATGGGTGCTGTTTTCAGGCGCTCGAGATACGAATCCTTTTCGTACTCGTATTCCTTTTTCAGCAGTTCAATCTGACTTTGCAGCGATTCAAAAAGCCTTCCCATAAGAAGTCAAACCTATTTTTTCAGGCAAATCGCGCGTCATGAAACGCACCGAAATTTCCGGCAATTCATCGTCTTCGCCTTTCACCGATTCGCAACTGAATGAAACCGCCGAATCACCTTGCGGCAATGTTGCAGCACCTTGTGGTTCAACCGAGGCGATGAAATTATAGTTTTTGTCCGTAACGATTGCCTTTCCGTTAAAATCATACAACAGATATTGCCCTGATTTTAAAGTACATGGAAACATCAGGACGTCATCAGCAGTCCTAAAACACGGATTTGTCACACTACCCTTTCCTTCCACGTGAACACGCAAGGCGAAACCGCCTTCAAAAGGTGTATTCCACTGCCAGTCAGCGCCATGCGGCTGTCCCGGCTGCATATCGTTGAAATCGCAACGGAAACGGCGCGAAATATGCATTTCGTACAGCAAAAACGTGGAATCATCCGACTTCTCCAAATGCCATTCCGTGTAAGGGTCTTTCAGTCTTTGTTTCTGAGTTTCGCTGAAAACATCGGCCAAACGCAGCGCATCCCAGTTTTTCATGGCATCGAGCAAATCGTCAAGCTGACCGTGATTGCGCATCGCATTCATATAAATCGTCATGCCATAACCAGCATCAAAGCCAGCAGCTTCCGACATGGCCCACTCCACATCTTCCAAAGTCGTACATTCATATTTGCGGTCGGCGAGACTGATTTTAAACCAGCCCAACATCCTCGGAAACAGATTCCTGCGGAAGAAATCCTGATTCTTGATGCGTGCCTCGACCTGCCCCGTGCGCATGGCTTCGCCCCAAGGTTCGCCCCAATTCATGCGCGAATGGATGTGCCAATTGTAATGGTTCAACTGGCTGGCATCATTCAGCACATTGTGGTCCCATCCTTCATAGCAGCGTGACACAAAGCGCGATACGGCATAATCATCTTGTCCCGTATAGGAGCAACCCTCCAAACCGTCAAACGAAATCTGTGAAAGGCCCGTATTGTTGAAAATCTCAACGATTCGGTCGGCGAAAGCATCCTGCAATTCCAAATCGGGGAACAAGGTTTTGTAAGGATGATCCCAAAGTTTGTAGACCGTTTCGTTTTTCGAGTGAGCCGATTTCTTTGTCCCATAAACACCTCTAGTACAACTATGTAAGACCTGAATATCGCCCGACAATTCAGCAGTCCGATACGAAATCAGTTCATCACCGATTTGCAAGACATTGATAGTCATCGGACGGGAAAACAGCGGCGAATTATAAACTGCAAAATCAGTTTGTTCGGCGGTAATGTCAGTTTGCAACTTCACCACGCCCTGTTTCAGCAAATGCTTGGAAGGCAGCGGCGTAACATACGAATCGTCAGTCGTCGTGAAATTCGACAGCGTATGAACGCCCATTTTCACGCCCTCTTTTTCGGCACGCGCCACAAGCCGCGCAACCGCCTTGTCGTCACCTTTCACAAATTCGGGTGACCAATCGAAATGTCCCCAATGCGCAAACGGCTCAATATGATAAAGATACTCCATGCCTGCACGATGACATTTTTCCAAAACGAAATCCAAGTCATTCTCCGAAAAATCGGAAATGATATAAGGTTTCATGGCCGCACGCGAAGTCTTTCCCCATTCGCCATCAAACATCGGATGTGGCAGATTTTCAGCAACTTCAATATCACCAATACGTGATAAAGCCTCCGACTTTCGGCAGCCGAACAAGGCCACCGAAGCACCTTCCAGCAACCTGTCATCGTCTTGCACTGGCTCAACAAGGCATTGCTCAACGCCTTGCACCTTGCGACACTCCTGACGGCCACGGTAACGCGCCGAGAATTGCATCATCACACCATTTTCAACACGCGTTGCAGCCAATCGTTCAGCGGAAATTTTGGAAGTTGACACCGCCGCATCTTCACCCACATATTTGAAATGCTCATGCACTTTCCCGACATATTCCTGCGGAATGCCAGCATTGGTCTTAATGTTCAAAGCCTGAATGCCAAAAGCCAGATTCTTTCCCTGAACCACACCGATAATATCGCCAACCGTCTCACAAAGCGAAACCTTCACGGGACAAAGCAAAAAGGCATCATAACTCACGTTTTCCTGCTGTTCAAGAGTGATTTTCAAATAATTATCAAACTGCTGGACATCAAGCAAGACCGCGCCGCCATCATCGAAACCGACCTCATACAGCGTGCCGTACGCTGGTTCAAAACGGGTTGGCAAAACCAAACGGCCATTCACGCAAGCCAACACAACCGGATATTTATTACCCGACAAAATTTCCTTGTCACAAACCTGAATGGAGGTGAAAAAGCCTTTTTCATTAACGGCAATCTGCAAGCCTTCGGTGCTGAAAAAAGTATTTTGAGCGTATGTCTTGCAAAGCATTAAAGCAAGAAACACAAACAGTGCTATTCTTTTCATTTTCAATCGTTTAAATCAATCAATTCCTCTTAAATCCTTATACATTTGCACGGCATACAAATCTGTCATGTTCGAGATGAAATCCACGACCGACTGTACCTTATTATATATGTCATCGGAATCAGTCTTAAACTGTTCAGGCATCAACGACAGAAGCTTCTGATTATAAGCCGTTTCAGGATGCAAAACCGCATCGGTAAAATCCTCCAAAAGACTGCCGATGACCTTGAAACCCGTCAATTCGATTTTCACCACAGACGGGTGGCGGTAGATGTTTTTCACCGAAGCATTGCGACATTTTTTCAAGGCATTTTCTTCATATTCAGGCAAATGAGAAATCAGACTGCCTTGAAAGCCACCCTCCATGATGGTTTCGTAGTTTTGCACAAAAATACCACTCACGCAATTCACCAACTTGTTAATCAGCATGGCACGAAGGAAAGCCATCCTTTCATTCACATCGGTAACTGTCTCATACACATTGTTTTTATAGGCAAAGAAATCCTTTTCCGTTTCAGGATTGAAGAACGAGAGGAAACAATTTTCGATGTCGACCGTAGCGATAATGCCACGCTTGTGCGCATCTTCCATGTCCAAAATCAGATAGCAAATGTCGTCGGAAGCCTCCATCATGTAGGAAAGCGGATGCCGCGCATATACACAATGCTCGCTATCGATACACGGAATGTTACAATCGTCCATCACCTGCTTGAAATCCGCAATTTCAGAATAGAAGACATTGTATTTCTTTCGGTTACCTTTATCATACGACGGATATGGATATTTGATCAGCGTGGCCAAAGTAGCCGCCGTCAGCGAGAAACCACCAGCGCGTCGCCCCGCAAACCGATGCGTCAGCAGACGAAATGCGTTGGCGTTGCCTTCAAATGAAATCAGATCGGACCATTGTGATGGCAAAACCTTATCTTTCAGTTCCCTACCCTTCCCATCTTTAAAAAAGCTGCTGATGGCATCCTCGCCCGAATGACCGAAAGGCGGATTGCCCAAATCGTGGGCCAGACAAGCCGTTGCCACCACTGTGTCGATGTCATTCAAAACCCTTTCCAGTTCGGGATGCAACTCAACAAGTTTCTGCGAAGTCATGCGTGCAATGGAACGGCCAACGCTTGCCACTTCCAAACTGTGAGTCAATCTGTTATGAACCATTTGGCTACCCGGTAGCGGAAAGACCTGCGTCTTGTTTTGCAGACGGCGGAAAGCGCTCGAAAAGATGATGCGGTCGTAATCGCGCTGAAAATTGGTGCGCACATCAGGGTTTTGGTGCGGCGAAGCGCAACGCTTCAGTGAGAGGAGGGAATTCCAGTCCATACTCTTTTGCTTATCAATTATTTACAATTCAATTGCCTTATCGTAAAACAACTGTCTTTGTTTCTTGCTGACCTTGAACGATTCAAACGAATCATTATTCAAGTCGCATACATAAAGCATCTGAATTTGAGAAACATACAATTTATCATAGGTAACATTCAAGCCTTCCTGAGTCTGCATGGCGAAATCCATCACGCGGCGAATGCCTTCTTTATCAAGGTCTTCCTTTGTGAAAACGAATAGTCCAAATTCGTTGTAATCACCATAAAACCTGTTGTTTACCTTACGGATTTTGTTTTCAAGGATGCGTTTCATCGGCATGGCCAACGACCAATATTCATATTCCTTCAAGCCCATCATGTTGCCGTCGCCCAGACCATAGGCATAGCCTGTCCGTGCAATGTTATCGCGGTCAACATCGTTCACCTCCATGATTTCATCGCCTGCCATTTCGTTGATCAAGGCATGGGCCACGTTGACATCTTCACGAATGGCACGCGTGACTTCAATGCCAATGCCACGCTCATTATCCTGTAAATCAGGCCTGTCGCGATTGACAAGATTGGCATAATGCTCACCAAGCAAAGTCTCCAACGATATTTTGGCATACCGTTCAAAGAAACAAGTGTCATATTTCGGCGCGATGTTTTCCAATTGAAACGAATCCATTTGTTTGCGCAAAGATAAGGAAAAGAAATTTGCCATTTCCAAAATAATCACTGAAACAGATCAAATTTTAATCAATGCCATATTAAAACTTGCGCAATCTCGCTTTTTAAGCCACATTGCGCAAGTTATAGCACCGCATGAAAGAAAATGGAATCACTCAACATTCAGACTTTGACGGGCGTATGGCGTAAGATCCTGAGTTGCAAATTCACCTTTCAGGAACTTGTAATAGCCTGCTACTGCGACCATTGCAGCATTATCGGTGCTGTAGCTGAGGCGTGGAATGAACACTTTCCAATGGTACTTCTCGCCCATCGCCAGCATGGCATCGTGCAAGCCTGAATTGGCCGAAACACCGCCTGCAATAGCAACTGTCTTGATTCCAGTCATCTTGCTTGCTTTCACCAGCTTGCTCATCAAAATATCAATAATAGTGTGTTGCACCGAAGCGCAAAGGTCTTCCTTGTTTTCCTCAATGAAATTCGGATTGAGTTTCAGATTATCGCGAACCGTATATAAAATGCTAGTCTTCAAACCGCTGAAACTGTAATCGAGATCCGGGATTTGAGGTTTTGCAAAAGTGAAAGCATTCGGGTTTCCAATTTTGGCCAACTTGTCAATGACCGGACCGCCAGGATAAGGCAAACCGAGGATTTTTGCTGTCTTGTCGAAAGCTTCTCCAGCAGCATCATCGATGGTTTTTCCGATGACTTCCATGTCGAAATAGTCTTTCACGACAACGATTTGGGTGTGGCCTCCCGACACAGTCAGGCACAAAAACGGGAACTCAGGCACCTCAGTATGGGTGGCATCGGTGGCAAAATGCACCAGAATATGCGCATTCATGTGGTCGATTTCAACCATAGGGATGTTTAAGGTCTGCGCAAAAGCCTTTGAAAATGAGGTTCCTACGAGCAAAGAACCTAAAAGTCCAGGTCCGCGCGTAAAAGCGATTGCACTTAACTGATTTTTGTTTATTTTTGCCTCTTTCAAAGCCGTGTCAATGACGGGTATGATATTTTGCTGGTGAGCACGCGAAGCGAGTTCGGGGACAACGCCTCCGTATTTCTCGTGAACTTTCTGACTAGCAATGACATTTGATAAGACACAGGTGCCTTGAAGGACTGCGGCAGAGGTGTCGTCGCACGATGATTCGATGCCTAAAATATATTCGTTCATAGCTAAAATTTGGAGGGTCAAAATTATCAAAAAAAAGATTATCCATAGCATACTAATTCTCATAATGGTGATTTTATCAGCAATCACCACCCTTTTTATTGCCATCCAAGACCCTATCACTCAGAAATTTGCGGCTCGAATTGCAGGCGGTTATCTTTCCGAAAAAACAGGAGCGGAAATCAAAATCGGCAAACTCTACATTTCGCCAGATTTCGCCATTCACCTTGAAGATTTTTATGTCAAAGATTTGAACGACAATTATTTGGCAAAAATCGGAATGTTCCACGCCCGGATTGTCGTTCAAGACCTCCTCAACGGAAAGATTCACCTGAAAAGAGTCGATTTAAAAGACACGGAAGCCAATATCATCCAATATGAAGGCGAAGACGAGTTCAATTTTGCCTTTATCGTCAATGCTTTCCAGACCGATACCGTAAAGGAAAAATCCACTGAACCCTTCAATCTCCGCATCGACCATGTCAATCTGAAAAACATCGATTTCATGCTTTGGAATCAGGATAGGGCCGATTTGCAGAAAACCCTGGACAACCGCATGGATTACGCCCATCTGGATTTGGACGACATCAACCTTGAAGCCAACGACATATCCATTTTTGGCGATTCCATTCATGCCGACATAAAATCGCTGATGGCCAATGAATTAAGCGGATTTGAAGTCAAAAGTTTCCAAGGCATTGCCAACATTTCGCCATCAGGAATACTTGTCGACAGCCTGTATATTCAGACCAACAACAGCGACCTTCACCTCGATTTGCACATGCTGTATAGCGATTACAGCGACATCAATTCCTTTGTCGATTCCGTCTATTTTGACTCACGGATCTACCCCACCGACATCATGCTTTCCGACATAGGAGTCTTCGCTGAAGTGATGTATAAAATGCCTGATTTAGTGCATTTTGAAGCACGTTTCATCGGCCCCATCGAGCATTTCCAGGTTGAAGACCTGAAAGCCGGATTTGGCAACGAAACCCATTTTGAAGGCAACATGAGCATGCATCCGCTTGACTTTTTCTATAGTCAACACACGCTAAATATCAACAAGATGCATTACAGTTACGATGACTTGGTGCATTTCTACATTCCCGGAAGCACCGAAACGATTCCTATTCCCGAATCGCTGAAAGGCTTGGACAGAGGCAACATCAAATTCAATTTCAAGGGTTCGTACAAAGACTTTCTTGCCGATGCCAACATCACCTCTGGAATCGGTGACATTGCAGCCAATTTCAACATGGATCTGCAAGGCGCAAACGGCACAGCTTTTTCGGGCAAAGTGAAAGCCCAGCGCATTGATGTCGGGACCATTGCCAACGCATCAAACATTATCGGGAGCATTGATGTTGATGCCGAAATTTCAGGACGCGTCAAGCCTCATGGAACGATGGAATTCGACATTAACGGCGACGCCTATAACGCTTACATTCTGGACAATACGATTGACAAAATCAAGCTCAACGGACGACTTACCGATAAACGCTTCAATGGCAAAATCAGCATCAAGGACCACAAATTGGACCTTGATTTCCACGGCCTTGCCGATTTCAACAACTCCAAAATGCCACACGCTGATTTCGAGGCTTCCATCAACAAAGCCGACCTGAAAGGACTCAACATCATTAAAAACGATTCGGTTTCCATTATAAGTGCCGAAATCACCGCCAACATGGTCGGCTTCGACCCCGACAAAATGGAAGGCAGCCTAAGCATAGATAACACACATTTCATCAATGGGTTAGGTCATTTCGAAATGAACAATCTGGATGCCAACATCGAAAATGACAACCTGATGCAACGCCGCATCAACATCAATTGCGACTTCTTCACCTACGAAATGGCTGGTCTGATTGATTTCGCAAGCCTGCCGCTGGCCTTCAAAACCTATCTCGACACCTACGCCGACATTCCAAAATGGCACGAAGACATCCAACATTATATTAATAAAAAGAACAAAAAGGAGCAGGATTTCTTCATCAAGATGAACATCAACAATCCCGACCCTATCACGCAACTTCTGCTGCCGCAACTGCAAGTGGCAAAGAACACGACGCTGAACGGGACATTTACTTCAAGGACAAACATGTTCAACTTGACATTACGCTCCAAAACCGCCAAATTCAACGACATATTAATTGACAATTTCGAATACAAGCATTACACCACGCTGACAAGCTCCGTAGCCCGTTTCAGCATCGACGACCTCGTTTTGCGCGACAGCACCAGACACGACACTTCCAGAATCAACCTTGAGAACCTGGTCTTTGAAAACGCATTGCGAAACGACAGCATTTACGCCAATCTGCGTTGGGACAACAAAGGAAGCATAATTCACAACCGCGCCGACATTCACACATCGTTTGTCCCGACAGAAACCGGCGGGCGTTTCAACATTTATTCCACCGATTTGCTCATCAACGACTCAATATGGAGCATCAATCCATTGAATTACATTGTTTTTGATGACAAAAAAATCGACATTCACAATCTGGAAATCTTCCATAACAAGCAGCATTTTGCAGTCGACGGCTATGTTCCATTTACCGAAAACGACACCATCAATGCCAAATTCGATGACTTCGATTTATCCTCTTTTGACTTTATTTTCAGCGGTTTAGGATTCGATTTGGACGGCCACATTGATGGCGACGTCCAAGTCAGCGACATTCAAGGCAACCCTTACATTCTTGCCAATCTAGGCATCGACCGATTCGGACTGAACGGACAGCCCATCGGAAACCTGAACATCAACAGTTATTGGGACAATCCGAGCAATTCCATTTATCTGAAGACAGAGCTCATCGACGAAAACAAATGCGCCTTCGACCTGAGTGGATTCTATCAGACTCAGTCGAAGGAAGACAACCTCAATTTCGACCTCAAACTTGACGGATTCAACCTCAGCCTCCTTTCCGATTTCACTGAAGGCATTGCCTCTCGCGTTCAAGGACTTGCGAATGGTGATTTCACGATAAGAGGTTCGTTCAAGGAGCCCGTCATCGAAGGCGACCTGAAGATTGACGACGGCGGCTGCATGGTCGATTTTCTAAAGACTTACTACACCTTCAACCCAACCCTGAAACTGACTCCCGACCAAATCGAATTTACCGACATGGTTCTCACCGACACTTTGGGCAACACCGCAAAAGTCGTTGGCAGCATCAAGCATAACTATCTGAAAGACTTTAACATAAATCTTACTTTGTTGCCGAACAATTTCCTTGCCATGGCAACAACCTTTAAAGACAGTCCTTCCTACTACGGCACCGCCATTGCCAGCGGCATTGTCAGAATAGAAGGTCCTATGAACGACATAAAACTCAGAATCAATGCCTTGACGCGCAGCGGGACCCGAATCACCATTCCTTTCAACAACACATCACACGTCAAGGACAACGATTTCATCACGTTTGTTCCGCCCAAGGATGCCATTATCATTGAAGAAGAAACCGCATTGCCGCCAAAGAAAAGCAAGAGCAATTTTGACCTTAATCTTGACATCAATGTCACCAACGAGGCCAAAGTCAAGATTTTGCTTCCGAGCGACATCGGTTCACTGGATGCCACTGGTTCGGGAAACATCAAAATCGGCACCAATTCGGCAGGCGACTTTACGCTTTTCGGTGATTATCTGATAGATAACGGAAAACTTCAAATCAACTACAACAACATCATCAGCAAAAACCTGAAGCTGGAAAAAGGCGGCACCATTTCGTGGGTCGGCGACCCGATGAAAGGCACCATCGACGTGACCGGCATTTATTCGACGACCGCCAGCCTCAGCTCGCTTGGTGTCATGATTGACAGTACATCTTCAAACTTCAACAATGTCAATGTGGAATGTCTGATTCACTTGCGCAACGCGCTGATGAACCCCAACGTTTCGTTCAGCATCAGACTCCCGAACGCCTCGGAAGACATGAAGCAGTCCGTGTATACCATTCTCGACACCACCAATCAGGCAGCAATGACACAGCAAGCCATCTCGCTGCTGGTTCTCAATTCGTTCAGTAATGCACAAGCTGCCACAAGTTTTGCGAACAGTTCGCTCTATCTTGACGTTCTGACCAACCAACTCACCAACTGGGTGTCGCAAATCAGCCAGAATTTCGACATGGGCATACATTACAAGCCTGGCGATGCCCTTTCAAACGAAGAATTGCAAATAGCCCTGAAAACCCAGCTTTTCAACGACCGTCTGACCATCGAGACCAATTTCGGCATGATCAACTCGCCCAATTCGACGGCCAATAACGCTTCCAACCTGGTCGGCGAATTCGACATCAACTGGAAGATCAGCAAAGACGGAAAATTGCAGGCGCACCTCTACAACCATTCGAACAGCAACAACTATTATTACAACTATTCTTTCGACAAGACTGCACTTTACACGCAAGGTTTAGGTATATCGTACAGTCACAGTTTCAACAGGATACAAGATATTTTCAAGAAAAAACGCACATTAATTCCAGAAAGGCCAAACAACGTCAAACCCGACACAACAAAACAATAGATTATGAACCAAAACGGAAAGAATTTCAAGGTTTTCCAAGCCTCAGCAGGTTCCGGAAAAACCTACACTATCATCAAGGAATACCTGAAACTCTGCCTGAGAAGCAAAAATCAGGTCAAGAATTTTCAAAACATTCTGGCCATCACCTTCACCAATGCCTCGGCCAACGACATGAAAGCCAAGATAATCAAGGATTTAAAGGCTATCATCAGCAGCAGCGAAGTGAAAGAAAACACCATGGAAGCCGACCTTATCAAAGAGTTAGGCATTTCGGACGCAGAATTGAAGCAAAACGCGCAACTGCTTCTCACTCAAATCATTCATGATTACAGCAGTTTTTGCGCCAGCACCATCGATGCCTTTGTGCAAAAGATTTCGCGCTCGTTTGCCCGCGATTTGGGACTACCATCGCAATATTCCGTCAGCATCGATGAAGACGAAGTCGTCGACACGGTTGTTGCCAATCTCGGAATGCAAATCAACGACGACAACAAGTTTTTAGTCGCCATTCTGAACGACTTCCTCAACAATCAGTTCGACAAGGAAAAGACATACGATTTATCTGCAAAACTTGCCGAATTCACAAAGAAACTGCTGTCGGAAAAGGCATATAACCGCAACGGAACCAACACAATAGATTCCGAAAACAGTTATCAGCAGGCCGACAGATTTTTGAAAGACAAGACCGAACCATTCATTACTTTGGTAGAAGATTTCATCAAGAAATTCGATGCTTTTGTCAGCCGGTATGGATTGCAAACTGATGATTTCAGCTATACTAGCAAAGGACTTCCGGCATTCATCAACAAGTTGAAATCCAAGACATTCGACGCTATTAGAAGCAATGCACAAAAGGTGATTGATGGTAAAAAATGGCATTCCGAAAATGCAGAAAACCGATTTGGAAATGAAGAACTCAACACAATTGGCGACGAACTTATGGATTTCCTGCCACAATTTGCCAAAGACTACAAAAATGGGTTAGCCGAATACCTTTTCTACAATTCGCAGCGCGAACTCCTTTATTTATATGCCTTACGCACGCAAATCCGCGGCGAAATGGAAAAACTGACCGAAGATGAAGACATTGTCCATATTTCGGAATTCAACAAACTCATTTCAAGCGTTTTAGGCGATTTCTCAGTCCCATTCATTTACGAAAGAATCGGCGAAAAATACAAGCACATTTTCATTGACGAATTTCAGGACACCTCGATTTTGCAATGGCAAAACCTTATTCCAATGATTGACAACGGATTAGCCAGCGGCAACATGAGCATGATTGTCGGTGATGGCAAGCAATCCATCTACCGTTTCCGCAGTGGCGAAGTCGAACAGATTGTCAAACTTCCTGAAATTCACGCACTTCCACAAGACGAGCGAAATGATGCTTTTGAGCATTACGAAGAAACGTTGACAAGCAATTTTTCCTTCAAAAATCTTGAATGTAATTACCGTTCGTTCAGCGAGATAGTAAACTTCAACAACGACTTTTTTGCCCAAACCATCAAATTTCTAAAGTCCGATTCACAGAAAGTCTACGCCGACAAGGACGAAAAACATCAAAAGGAAGTCCGTATTGAGCAAGAAGCCAAGAAAAGCGGTCAAGGACTCGTTGAAATCGACCTTTTCAGCAAGGACAGCGAAAAAGACTATTACCTCAGTCGAATCAAGGAAATCATCGATGAACTGACACAAAAAAGAGGCTACGAGCACAGCGACATCTGCATTCTGACTCGAAAAACGGACACAGGTTCAATCATTGCCAACTATTTGAATGATAACGGAATACCCGTTTTATCCAATGAATCGATTCTGCTGAAGTCATCCGACAAAGCGCAACTTATCATCAGCACCTTGCATCACCTGATTGAGAAAAACAACAAAGCGGTAATTTCGAAAATACTTTATTATCAACGTATTACAAGCAAAGCCACAAAAGATAAATCCATCAACGGCTGTTTTGACGCCGTTGCCGACATTGCCGATGGAAACGCCGACATTGAAACCATTCTCGGCATCGGGGAGCCTGGATTACTTCAGAAAACGCTTTCGCGTTCCACTTGCCTTTACGACCTATGTTCCTCATTGATGCGCATTTACGGTTTCGATTCCACAAGCGATTCCTTCCTGAATTACCTTTTGGACGAAATGTTCAACTGGCAAACCGCCGGAAAAGAAGGCATCATGGATTTCCTTGATTTCTGGAACAAAAAGAAAAACAAACTTGCCGTGAAATCCATCAGCGGCAACGCGGTCAGAATCATGACCATTCACAAGTCTAAAGGTTTGGAATTCAACGTAGTAATCTATCCAGAAGCCATCACCGATTTGGACAGCAGCATTGGAGGCAGCAATGCCGCTGCCGAGACTTGGGTCACGCCGAAAGAATTGGGATTCGAAGCCATCCCAAACCTCGACAAAGTGCTGTTCAAAATGACAAGCGAAGCAAAACTTGAAGGCAATGAAGCAGCGCAAATCTGTGAAAAAGAGGAAGAAAGCAACCGATTGGACAATTGTAATTTGCTTTATGTCGCCTTCACCCGTCCCGTTGAAAGGCTTTATGTCTTGGCAAAAGCCGGTGCCGCAAAGGAAAAAATCAATGTCATTGAGGATTATCTGAAAAGCCATGAGGATAAGATTAACCGCGACCTTTCAATTGATGGCGTGTACACAATCTACCAATTTGGCGACCCTGATTTCATTCACAAAGCGAAGAACGAAGACAAATCCGAGAAGAAACAGATTTGCGAATCAAGCACAAGTGATTGGTTTTCAAAGATTCAGATTGACCCGACACCAAGCATGTTCTGGATTTCGGAAAACGACAAGATGCAACCCAACGAATGGGGCGAACTGGTTCACGAAATTCTTTCAAAAATTGAGTCAAGCGCCGACATCGACAAGGCTCTCCTCCCCTATCTTTCCGATGGCTCCATTGATGAAGAAACCGCCAATTTACTGAAACA
Source organism: uncultured Bacteroidales bacterium (assembly GCA_937884015.1). Taxonomy (GTDB): domain Bacteria; phylum Bacteroidota; class Bacteroidia; order Bacteroidales; family F082; genus Limimorpha. Next base: position 4,004 of record CALGBV010000154.1, on the reverse strand, counting down.
CAAATTCGTACAGATTACTGAAAATTCGATTGTTAAAGAAGCATTTGGTCCGAAAGCCATTGTGAAAAACGAATGTGAAATCCTTTCCAACGGCGAAATCCTGCGTCCCGACCGCTTTGCCGAACTGCCCGACCGCATCCTCCTGCTCGATTACAAGACCGGCAAAAAAGACCCCAAGCACCACCTGCAACTGAAGAACTACATTTCGGCCTTGCAAGGCATGGTTTCAAAACAAATTTCAGCATACCTTATTTATTTGGGAGCAGAAATTGAGGTGGAAGAAGTGGTGATGGATACGCTGTTTTGAGATTTGATAGAAAACAACAGAATTGTATTTTGTTGCCTCAAATATAGTACATTATACATAGTATTGTGGGAAAAAATGTATTTTTGCAGTGTTGAGGAAAGTGAGGAAAGTGCAAATTTAATTCAATGGTGTAAAATATATAAATATGATTTTCGTAATTGTAGTAGTGTGTTTATCTGTTTTGCTTGTCGTTTCTTTTGTTTCAAAAAAGAAACTTGATTCAAAATGTAATCATTTGGAGTTAGACCTAAAAGCAAAATCTGAGGATGTGGATAATGCTCTTTCTTCAAAAAGGCAGTTGGAGGAACAAGTTGCCGAACTTGAAACATCAATTGAAGAACTCGGTGATGCTTTAGCAGACAAGGATGGCAATATCAGTAATCTGATAGAAAAACAAAGAGTTACTGAAACTCAAATTGATGACCAGAAAAAAGAGATAAAACGGCTTACTGGCATTGTTTCTGCCAATGATGTGACCATTGCTCAACTGAAAGCAAAAGAAGCGGAACTTCGTAGAGAGATGCTTGTTCAAAATGAGAAGCAAAAGGTTTCTGAGCAACGGACGAAAGAACTTGCGAAGGAGGTTGAGCGACTTACTGGCATTGTTTCAAACAATGAAGAGACCATTGCTCAACTGAAAGGGAAAGAATCGGAATTACATGGAGAGTTATCTGTTCAAAATGAGAAGCAAAAAGATTCTGAGCAACAGGCGAAAGAACTGGCGAAGGAGGTTGAGCGTCTTACTGGTGTCATTTCTTCAAATGATGAGACCATTGCTCAATTGAAGGGAAAAGAAACGGAATTAATAGAAGAAATTCTTGTCGCAAGGAAAGATGTTGATACTAAGGTTCAAGAGTTGAATAGACTGCAAGCCGCGTTGGATGATGTCAAATCGCAAGTAGATGAAAAGTCATTGAAGTTGAAACAAACTGAAGCAGAATTGATTGCTTCAAATAAGTTGGCAGATGATTTGAAAGCTCAAATCGAGAGCAAGGAGCAGCAAGCCGAAGAGCAGGAATCTGAAGAGGAACAGTCGACCACTGAATCTGATGAACTTGAATTTACTATTGAACAGCTGCAAAAAGCTAATGAGGAATATAGTCAATGTAGAAGAGAACTTTTAAATAAAAATACTTTGCTTGAAATCCGAGGTAAGAAGATAGAAGAACTTAAAATGGAACTTTCTAAAGCTAAGGAGGAAAATTTGAGGTTGGAAGAAGAATTAGGTTTGCTTAAAGGATTCGATTCAAAGACTACTGATTTTGAACAAGAATCAGAAGATATTCTTGCTGAGGCTGATGAAATCCCGAAAGAAGATGATTGCTCTAACTTGAATACTGAGGATAGTGTTGAAGAGAAGAAACAACATGTAAGTGGGAAAAGCAGTAAATCAACTAATTCCAATCATAAGGGAAAGATTGAAGAAGATGATTTGCCTCTTGTTAAAATTGAGCATGGTGTTGTAAAACGGAGTATTTTGTATGTAAATGATTTAGAATCCTCTAATCCGGATGAAAAAATATATGCTGATGAATTTTTCAAAGGAGACATGGAAGTCATTTACTCAAAAATAAATTATTTGAACGATGCAGATAAAAGAGACCGCAATGCTTTCGTATGTGGGTGCTGTGGAAATCGTGTAAAAATTTCATGTCGGGATTTGGATGGTAATGTCTATTTTTTCAAACATTGTAAAAAGAATGTTTCTTGCTTGTGGCAAAAGGAATGGTTCGGACTTTTTGGTGGGGATTCAGGGGAAGAACTTAATGAAGAGGAACTGGAAAGGTTTAATAATGTAAAAGCCCATGTCTTAAATGGTTTGCGTACAAATCATAGTGTGGAAAAAGGAATTTATGATGTTGAGGAAAATGCTGTTATTCGTGGTAAGTATCCTTTTATGGTTTGGAGAAGGGTTGATGTGTGTGCTCGGTATGGAGATAGAGATGTGGTATTTGAGTTAGTTACAAGAGTCACCCATCTCAATAATTTGACTGATAAAGATTTGTTTTGTCGAGTCAATGATTATCATGTGATTTGGATTTTGGGAGCGGATGTAAAATCGGGTTATGACTATATGCGAAAGTTTGTACCTCAAAATACAATGTTTGCCAATCGACGAAATGTGTTTTTTATTGATGATGAGACTTTGGAAGAGTGTGAAAGACGGCAAGAACTTGTTTTGAAGTGTAATTATTTAGACCCTGATGATCAATGGCATTTTAGGAAAGAAACCAGTGGTAACAATGGCCTGTTTGTTACAATAGACCAATTGCAATTTGATGATGATGTGTGCAAACCGTATTTTTTTGATGCTAATACGGATTATTTTGCACTTCATCCAGAAGCTAAAAACGAATTTATTCATTGTCTTAAAAGTAGAGAAGAGATTGTTGAAGACTTTAGAAAGAAGTATGTAGAAAGAAAAAGTGGTGGAAATTTTATTGATATTAATCGAGAGGAAAATTTAGAAAAGCCTCAGCCTGTATTTAAATCTGTGCCGTGTCGAGATGATAGGTTTTTCTATGTTTTAAATGGGAAATGGGGACTTGTTGATGAAAATAAAAATTTTATTCTTCCCTGTGAATATGATAAAATTGTTCTTTGGACAACGAATAAATACAAAGTGTTAAAAGTTGATTTGTGGGGAATTTATGAAGAAGAAAAAGGCTTTATAATTGATTTTTGTTTCCTGAAAATAGAGGGATTTAAAAATAATAAAGCCTTGGTTGATACAGGATCTGAACAGTATTATATTGATAGACGGTTGCGTAGAATTAGTGATGAAGAAATAGTTTTGCATGGTGGCTGGATAAAGTACCGTTTGGGAGAGAAATGGGGCATTTTTGATAAAGATGGAAAAGTTGTGTTGAAATGTGAATATGATGAAATCGGTTCATTTAGAGGAAGATTGATTGGATTTATCAATGGAAGTTTTCAAAAATTGCCTCAGCGTTATAATTATCGTATAAAGATACAATGTAAGTGTATAAAGAATGAAAATCGACGGGCTTTATTTTCTATCAACGGTGTTGTTTTGTATTATCTAGTTAAGAGGATATGTTTGGATGGCGCAATTTATAAAGACAAATGTATTGCCAATATATTGTTTCCTTCAGGTCGTATTTTTGTTAAAGATTATACAGTGAATGATGTAAATAAACACTTCAATATTATTGCGGATGAAAATACTGACTTTGAAATGGATATATTATATTCTGGTACGATTGTATCCAAAAAACAAAAACGGTATTATGTTCAATTATTCGATGGAAAACGAACCATGTTTAATCTTAAAGCAATAAGAGATTCGGGTAAAAATCCAGAAGATTTTGTAATCGGTACTGTTGTTACCTTAAAGAAAAAAGGGTTTGATAAGAATTATGATAGAACTATATGGAAGATAGTATGAAATTTGGATTTGGTAAATGAGCGAAAATAAAGACATAGATATACGCGATGGTTGTTATAAGCCGTCGGAGATAATTGGGATTATGTTGATGAAACAAAACTGGCAGTTTGGTATGTTCTGAAAATAATAAAAGTGGATTTATCAGACACCTTATTTTAAATTAGTCTAAATCCAAACAGCGTTTTTACTACATTGTAAACCAATAATTTAATCAAACAGAAATTTAGAGATTCCCGTTTGGATTGAATTATTTATTTTTGCAGCCTAAACGAAGGATTAGGACAGACA
>CALGBV010000153.1 GCA_937884015.1 uncultured Bacteroidales bacterium | reverse complement strand
GGCTGAATTTCAGTCAGTGGAAACAGGTTCTGAGTTCATTCCGAAAGAGCCTTTTGTCTTGCCTTCCGATTTCTTCAGCATTGACAATCAGCATACTGATGCAAAAGAATTTTTCTATGTAGATGCCAAGATAAGACACAAGGGCGTTTCGGCTTTCGTCACCTTTATTAATTATCTGGCGGAACAGGGCTACATCAGGGACGACAACCAGGTGAAAGCCTTGTTTGCCTATCGGATGACAGGCCGCAACCGTCCGCAAGGCAGTTTGCCGCCCATTGTCTGGCAGGGCAAGAACGGCAAACCCTACGAATTGATTTACATAGTGAAATATTTTTCCGAGCGTGGCGATTATGCCAAAATGCGGCTTTTCTTTACGGGTCCAGAATGGCCGAAAGACCGCTACAGCAGTTATGCTCAGGGAGCCAATTCCGAGTTGCGCCGTTTTGTGGAAGAGCTTTATGGGTAGGATGGCGTGATTGCCGGTATGACATGGCGGTGCTGTTTTGGCATAAAAGAGATTCCCTATCCAAAGAACTTTTGTCTTTCTTCTTCCGTCAGCATGCCGCTGTTGATGATTTCTTGGCGTACTATGATTAAGTCTTGTTCAAGTAATGCCCCTTTATATTCAAAATCAATGGTTTGAAATGCTGTGGTTGTACCTGTCACAGGCTGAGCACAATTTACAAATGAGTCGTGGTCAAGGAAAGAGTAATTAACGGCTTTTAACATGACTTGGCGGTCGAGCAAATGCTGGTTGTGCATAATGAAAGGGTGGATTCTTGAATTGATGAGAACCGTGCATACGCAAATAGTGTCACCGCTTACTCCCGCAATGATGTAGAATTTGTCATGGTCGACACCTGACATTGGCCCTAATAGGACCATGCCTGGCAATATCGGTTTCTGACTTGCAAGAAGATCTTGAATTGATGGCATCAGTTGAACATTTTTTTCAAGTCGTTGTATTGCTTGACGTAATCTAATGCCTGTTCATCCATTCCGGCCTCGCGGATAATGCTTTCAACGTTGATTGGATAGTCGCGAGCCGTGGAACGCCAAGCTATGTCGTGCGATTTTTCGGTAATCTCATCGTAAGTCATTTCGCCGTACTTGCTGATGCAGTCGCTAAGGATTTTCTGGTCGACGGGTGAAAGTTTCGTGAGGTCGGCTTCGCGTTTCGGGGTAAGGTACATCCAGTCGGTAATGCTAAAGGCTCTTTCCAAATGGTCGACATCGCTCATATAGGAGTCACCTCTGACAATTTTAAACATGTCATAAATGCGTGAAGGAACTGGACCGTGTCCCATGGCGATGTATATGTCGCCTGTAATGGCGTTGCCATACGAACATAAACTTTCCCTGTCGGCAAAATATAATATTTTGAATATCTTGTGAATGTCTTTTCTTTTCAGATGTTGAGCTATGAAAAGGACGGCGTTCAGTGATTTCTCTTTGTCAAAAGTGAGGTTGATGTCTGACATGATGTTTGTGTTGCTTTTTGTTCGCAAAAGTACACTGTTTTTCTGAGATATTGTATAAAAGAAGTTTTTATTTTTTCCCATAAAAAGCCAATTGCCTTTTTGTGGAGTCCCCGTCTTTCTATTTTCTTCTATAAGTTTCTATAATGTTTGCAGTTGGTTTTTCTGGTGTTTATTTTTGCCGCCGAATTTAAACCGATGACGTTATGGATGACCAAAAACAGGAAGATAATCTTGAGAAAAAGGAAGATAATGATGGCTGTGGCTGGACTGTCGTGATAGTGTTGATAGTCCTTGCAGTTATCGGTCTGATGGTGCTGGGCATTGTGAGGTACTGGCGTTGGCTTGGGAATAAGATAGGTTCGGGGTCTTATGGCATGATAGTTTTCTTTGTTGTGCTGGGCATCATTTTTGACATTGTTTTTTTTCTGCATTATGACAAAAAGAATTGAGTGAACCATGCAGTCCGCGAAAAAACATAGTATGTTGAGTTGCGTTAGCGAAGATTTTCTATCTTTGCGGCGTTGCTTCGGCAACAGACATGTTGATAGAACGTTCGGCACGTTTCGTCCTGATTGGATAAAATCTGGTAAATTTCATCAAGGGACGGGAAAGTGGCAGTGCGTTCCATACCCTACAGGGCGTGGACTGCTTTTCTCATTCTTTGATACCGGTTTACCAGAGCCTTTCCAACGGAGTGATGAAAGTTGGTCTGCGCTCTGTTTTTTTTTTGTTGTTGGAGGAAGGAGTTGATTTTGCTCCCTGAGCTTGTCGAAGGGACGCGATAAAGTTAGGAGTTAGGAATGAAGAGTTAGGAGGATTTGGGTAACACAAATTATCGCTAATTATCCGTAAAAGATTGAAGGATAGGAATTTGATGATTTATTTATGGAAATTTGCTTTTGATGAAAATATAGCCCGTTGAGCTTGTCGAAACGGAGGATAAAATAGGAAAAAGGAAGAAAAATGAATACAAAGAGCATTTGTTTGCCGAAAAGCTATATCTTTGACGGCGGAAATGGGGAGAAATCCGTTTCTGTTAGCGAAGGCATAGCAGTGTCCAACTCAAGAAACCCCGCCAAGGTCATGAGAAACAGTGGACAGAAGCAACAATGCTCTTTCGCGCCATTATATTCTGTCT
>CALGBV010000152.1 GCA_937884015.1 uncultured Bacteroidales bacterium | reverse complement strand
CAATTATTTGCATTTGGTGGATAATCTGATGGGAGCCGATGTGGATTTGTTGGATGCCGCCGCTTCGACAGGTTCAGCGAGCTACACTTTTGATGCCAAAACCACCGATTATCCCACACGTTTCAAAATTGTATTCAACAATACGAAAAACAGCCAAAACGGCGACAATTTCGGCATATACTAAAAGAGCCTCGAACAATCGAGGCTCTTATTTTTTGACTTTCATTGATATCATTTGGAAAGAATTTCCAGAATCTGTTTCAGCAGTCCTTGATTCGGGCACGACTGGTCCTGCATGATGGCAAACGAAAAGTTATCGGCAATGCACTCTTCAGGATCGACACAATAGTCAGTATTGCCATTCGACATGACATAATCGAAATTCGAGACCTCCGATGCGTGATACATGGCCCATTTTTCGCCAATCTTATAAGGTTCAAGGTTTTCGTCAAGGGCAAGCAGATAGATGCCTTTGTTGCTGGTGAAATAATCCATCAGACCCTCGCCTTGCATATAAACACTGTCAGGGCAGCGCGTAACTAACATGCAATCCTTATCTTCCCCATTGATTTTGAATTTGGCATAAGAATCATGGCGGTTGACATCAGGATTATAAATCAAAGTGTTCTTCACTTCTTCAGGAATCGGGATTTCATCCGACAGGATTTCAAAGCCAATCAATGCATAAAACTGTTTACGGTAATCCGGATACAATCGGTCCAAAACATGACAGAATTCATGCCACAGCAAAGTCTCGGCATAAGCCGTACCATTTTGTGAATCATAGTCATAATACAGTTTCAGCATCTCGAAATCGATGAAAATATAGGTTCCAAGCGTAAAGCCTGCCGCCTGGTCCCAAGCCAGCATCTTCGAATTTGCCAGCGGAATCGGCTGATTGAAAGGGAAATTCAAGCCCATAGCGTCGATGCGACGGTTCATGCGGGCTTCCAAACTATCAACTAGAAACAGCAGTGAATCAGGCACATCTATCACATCGTCACGGCAAACATCCAAAAAGTCATTAAAATCACTATTTTGCTGTCGCATACAGATGTCGACACAAATCGGGGAAATATGAGCCTGTTCAATATTGCTCACAAAAAACTGTTGTCCTTGCGTACGGCTGATGACATCAAAACTAATATGGTTCCGCGTTGGTTCAACAGGTTCCTTATGGCAAGCGCTGAGAAGCATTAAGGCTGCTGCCATGACAGCCATCATCATTTTATTTTTCATCGGACTAATTTATGTTTTACAATTTATTAAACGATTTCGATTCAAAAAAAGGCCTCAATCAATTGAGGCCCTCAGTAAAATTATGAAAAAGTTGTCTGTAATTACCTTCTCTTTGGTTTAGGATTCACGATGAACTTATAGATGCACAGCTGATGGTATTCTTCATCAGGGTTGAGGATTGGCATAGGAGCCAGAGTCTCATGGTTGATGGCATCTGGGAAGAACTGCGTTTCAAGAGCGAGACCTTGACGATAAGCCAGAGGTTTGCCGCATTTGCCGTTGCACTTTCCATCGAAGAAATTGCCGCTGTAGAACTGCAAACCGACTTGGTCGCTCCAAACCTGCATTTCACGGCCACTCTTTGGATCAATCAAAGTAGCATCCCAAGCGTAGGCTTTCGGGTCGCTCTTATCGGCAATCCAGTTGTGGTCATAGCCCTTTGCAAACTCAATCTGATTGTCTTTGGCATCAATCTGGTCGCCGATAGCATGTTTTTCGCGGAAATCGAAAGGCGTATTCTTGACACCCGAGAACTTGCCATTGGTGACAAGTTGGTCGTTAATCAAGGTCATGTAACGTGAGTTGATTTGCAATTCATGATCAAGGATGTCGCCGTTGCCTTCGCCCTTCAGGTTGAAGAAGGAATGATGCGAGAAATTGCAAAGCGTGGTCTTGTCGGTAGTGGCGCTGTAACGAATCTGGAACTGATTGTCGTGCGTCAAAGTGTACGACATCGTCACATCGAGGTTGCCAGGGAAACCATCTTCGCCATCAGCAAAGAGAGCATGCATTTCCAGCACGCTGTCATTAGCTGAAACAACGTCCCAAACAATCATGTCGGCACCTTTCAAACCGCCGTGCAAGGTGTTTTCGCCGTCGTTCTTTGGCAGCGTATAGACCGAATCATTCAAAGTGAACGAGCCATTGCTGATGCGGTTTGCACAACGGCCAACCACTGCGCCGAGATAGCGTTCGCCTTCGTTGTTCAGATATTTGTCAATGTTATCGTAACCCAAAACGATGTCTTCAAAACTGCCACGGTAGTCAGGCATCCACAAAGCGACGACACGGCCGCCGAAATTGGTCACCTGCATGGTAATGTCGCCATTGTGCATGGTATACAACGAGACTTGTTTGCCATCAACTTCCTTATTGAAATTAGCGGCATCAATTAATTTCACTTCCTTTTTGGGATGGCAACTGACTAATAATAAAGCCATTGCGAAAATCGACAAAACTTTCTTCATCTTTTTCTTTTAAATTTAGGGCTGCAAAAATACAAAAAGTGTTTTTACTAAACAAAAGATTTTTACTTTGTTCTCTTTACTCCTTGATAATCAACGGTATTATGACGATGCAAAAATTCAATCATCATTTCTTCAGAGGTCATGTATTGGCTTTGGCCATCATCAAGACTCTCAAAATGCACGGTGGAGGCCATATAGCTGTTCATCGCCACCTTATAGGTTGCCTTCGTGGAGAAGCGGCCTGAATCAGTCGTAACGTAAACGCCTAATTTTCCGTCAGTTTGCATCTCGTAGGTCATGCCCGAAACGTAAGACGGATAACCGCCATTTTTCCGATAGGAGTTGATGATGTAATTCTTGACCTGCTGTCCCGTCATTTCATATACGACAATGTCGTTGCCAAACGGGTCAATCGTGTAAATGTCCTTAACCGTAATTGGTCCTTTTTTCAGATAGTTAACGCGCACGCCGCCCGTGTTTTGGAAAGCGAAATCGGCACCCGAAATCTCACGGATGGCATCAGTCATGAAACAGCCGAGTTCTTCCGGATTCTCGAATTTCGTCAAAGCCGTTCCAATGGCTTCATTCAAGGTCGGCGAATCGTTGTAACCGTCAACCATGACCTTGACTTCATTATTGATTTTCCGAAAAGCCTTGACATCAAGCGTAACGGCATTCTTTTCGATGACCTTGCCATCTTTCACCCTAATTTTGGTCAAGGTTGCATATTTCAGATGAGAGCCTGCCTGCGTGACCAAAACGCCGTTATGCTCGGTCGGAAATTCAACCAAAGTGTGGGAATGACCGCCTAAAATCACATCCAGATATGGATTGGCTTGGGCTAACTCCACATCGTCTTCAAAACCAAGGTGAGAAAGAACAATCATCACATCACACTGTTCGCGAAGATGCTGATATTCAGGCATTGCATCAATTGCTCTCTTGAAACTGACCTGAGTCAGATTGGAAGGATGCGCGCCCGGAATGCCATCGTGACGCACCTCAATCATACCGACGACAGCAATCTTTACGCCTTGATTTTCAAGCATAACGTATGGCTTAACATCCAGATTTAGGCCATCTTTTTGTGTCACATTGGCGCAAACGAAAGGAAAACTGGCCTGTTCAATGTTTTGCCGCAAATTATCGATTCCGGCATCCCACTCGTGGTTGCCAACCGCCGACAAATCGAAACACACCTTATTCATTAATGCAATCATCGGGTGATTCACGGGATTGTACTGGTCGTTGACCGGATTGCCCGTACGGTTGTCGCCAGCCGAAAACAGCAGCATGTCGGGATAAACATTGCGCAAACTGTCGACCAAAGCCGCAAATTGCGGAAACATGTCAATGCTCGAGTGCATATCGTTGACACTCAGGATGACAATCTCTTTTTCAAGGTTTGAATCCGATTTGAAATCAGATTTGGCATTGCCATTATTATGGTTCATTCCACAGGAGCATAGCAATACGAGGGAAATGAAAAACAGGAAATGACGTTTCATGATTAGGCGTTATTTATAATAAATTGAATTTCAAGAAAAAAAATCGTTTCGACAAGCTCAACGAGCCAGGCAAATCGACATCCATCAGTCCAAGAAGATCTTGCTGCCTTCGTGGAGTTCACCATCAAGGCTAAGTTTGTTTCCGTAAGCATCGCGCACTGAGAGACGACGCAGTTTTTCGTAAAGTTCGAATTCGTTGATGAAACGATTGGCGGCATCAATCACACGCGCACCATTGAAAATGGTCATTTCGACCTCGTTGACATAGATTTGCATTTGCATTAAATTTTGCGCAAAAATAGGAAATTTCCGTACTTTTGCGGCATTATGTCGGAACAGAAAAACAAAAAACGGATTTACGAGCGGCGGACAAGCTGGAAAGTGGTCATTGCCAACATTTTCATCGTTGCTGCCTGCTGCTTCATTCTGTCGTATGTCTACGGCCTGCGCAATTCAATCATGAACCAGCGGCTCAACATCGACAAGCAGGACCGTGCGCTCGCCTTAACCAGCGAACTGACCCAATCCGTTCACCAAGCGCAATCAGCGGCCAACCTTTATGCGTTTTCAGATAACTCGAAGTATCTGAGGCAGTTCCGCACGCACACGCAAACCATAAAATGCATTTGCGACTCGCTGATTGAAAACGACCCAAGCGAAGAAAACGCGCAACGTTTGGCCGAAATTCAGAACCTGATTCAGCGCAAAGGCCAAATCAGTTATGTGCTTTCACGGCAGTTCTATTATTTCGACCCGTTAGCCGAAATCGACGATGCCATCAGCGGATACACGCCGCCACCGGCGCCCGAACCCATTTACGTCACCACCGTGACAAAAGACACCATCATACACAAACCCAAAGAACGGAAAGGATTCTGGCAACGTGTTGGAAATGTGTTCAATCCTGCCGACGAAGACAGCATTGTGCAAATCACTACGCAACGCATCGACACCTTGCCGCAACAAAAAGCCGACACCACTTCGCAAGCCCTGATTAACGACATTAAAACGCTGTCGGTCAAGGCGAAAAGCGAATATCAAGCCAAGGTGAAGGAATTTGAGGCCAAGACCAACGAACTCATCCGCGACGACAATCGGCTTTCGGAACAGATTTCCACCTTGCTGCTTAACCTCAACCAAGACATTCTCGACACTTCTGTCAAGGAAATCGAGGAAAGCGAATCCATCATTGAAAAAAACACAAGGCTGTCGCTCATCATCGGCACCGTGGTCATGATTCTCATCGTCATCTTTGTCGCATTGATTCTCAGCGATGTAAACAAGGCCTACCGTGCCCGTCGCGCCGCCGAAGAAGCCAAGAAAAAGACCGAAGAAATCATGGAAAGCCGCCACAAACTGTTGCTTTCCGTCTCGCACGACATCAAGACGCCTTTGACCTCCATCATGGGCAATGTCGAACTCATGAATTCCGAAGGTAACGAAAAGGAAATCAGTTCCATACAGCAGTCAGCCGACCACATTCTCAACCTGCTCACCAACCTGTTGGATTTCTCGAGCCTCGAACAAGGCAAACTGAAAGTGGAGAAAAATCAGTTCAACATCAACCGTTTGTGTGGCGAAGTTGCCACCATGTTTGAACCCATCGCGCAGAAAAAGAATCTGACTTTCCACTACTCCACTTCCGTAAAAGACAACTTGACGGCAATCTCAGACGGATTGAAAATCAAGCAAATAGCAAGCAACCTGATTTCAAACAGCATCAAATACACTTTGGAAGGCAATGTCGATTTCGAGGTGAGTTTCGAGAATAGTCACATCGTTTTCCACATCACCGATACAGGCGTCGGCATTCCTGCTGACAAAATCAACGAAATCTTCACGCCTTTTGTGCGCGTCGACACCTACAACACGCTTGCCGAAGGCAGCGGATACGGTCTCTCGGTAGTGAAAGGTCTCGTCGACCTGCTCGAAGGCGACATTCATGTGGAATCGGAAGTCGGTGAAGGCACGCATTTCACCGTAAGAATACCCGTGGAATACGAATTGCAGGAAGAACCCCAGAACGAACCAGTTGCAGCTTGCTCATCAAAAAACATTCTAATTATTGATGATGACGACACTTTGCTTTCCGTGACTGACAACATGCTACGGCGCCTTGGTCACAAAGCCATTCCATGCCGCTCGAAAGCCGATGTCGAAGCCGCCCTTGAAGATGTTTCGCCTTTCGACTTCATCCTCACCGACCGTGAAATGGGTGCCGTGACAGGCAACGACATTCTTCATTTTTTCAAGGAAAAAGACGCTACGAAACCCGTCCTGCTAATGACTGCTCGTTCAGAATACAACCAGACCATCGCCCAAGAAGAAGGTTTCGATGGTTTCCTGATGAAACCATTCAATCTCAGCGATTTGGAAAACATTTTCGGACAAGCCGAAATCCATGAAGAAGCAAACGGAAACGCAGAAAACCAAAACGATTTTGCGGAAGATTTCCCCGAATTTTCGGCCATGATGGGCAACGACAACGGAGCCATCGAAAGCATCCTAAAAGTGTTCGTCAACTCCACTGCTGACGATTTGGTTGCGTTAAGCGAATGCATCGAAAACGACAAATGCGTCGAAGCACAAGCCATTTGTCACAAAATGCTGCCCATGTTCAAGCAATTGCAAAGAAACACGGATTTTCTGTCGAAAATGAACCAAATGCGCGGCGTGCAAGACTCTTATCCCGAATGGAAAGACGAAGCCGCACAATTCATGGCGCAAGCCGACGAACTGCTTGATTTGCTGTCGGATAAATATGGAGTGATGTGATTATATTGCTATTGGATCATTTTCTCCTTGATAAACGATGATCTGTGTTATTTAGCGTTTAACGACACCAACTCCTTTCATATTCAACAAGCAACCAAATTTAGGAAGCCTGTACTTACCTTTGCTCCAAATAAACACCCTTTATCTGGCCTTTATCATCGAGAGTGTAATATACATATAAGAAATCGGCTGGGATGGGCGGATTGTAAATAACCGCCAATACGTAATAATCGCCTACCTGCTCCACCCACTGGATGTATCCATACTTTTCGTAATCATAACCTCGAGCGATCATATCACACTTTATGGCAGACATCAACATATCTATTTCTGCGATATGGATTAAGTATTTTGGTTCAAGTCTGCCTAAATATTCTCTATTTCCAACATACAACAGCCTGCCTTTGGCATCGTATCCACGGCAAATGGAGTCGGAACAAATCCGATAATAGTCGCCTTTTTTGTATCTTTTCCGTCTTGAAACCCAATCTCCATTCTTTTTCTCTCGACATGTCCAAATATATTTTGAAGAAAAGTATTCGCAATCGGTAATCCCGTTTGTGTCAATCTGCGACGATACCGCTTCCTTCACTGCTACTGGCAACTGGTCATAACTATTATTTTCTTGTATTGGCCACAGTATATCACGGAACAAAGTTTCCTGATAAAGTCCACGAGGTTCATCGTTTCGTCCTTCCACAATATTTATTGTTGGGCCATTGATAGAAAAGTCAAACAATTTGACTTGGGATAAATTCAAGTCAACATTCCAGAAGTTATCATCTCCGTCAAAATAAGAAATATAATGTAAATTAAGGAAAAGAAAATTGAAGAATTTGCTCAGGGAAAATTAAGAACATTATATTTGGCTTATAGAGATATTTCTGAGGATGAATATGAGAATTATGATAGAATAGATGTAAAATACGAAGCAACCAGAAAGAAAGGATGAAAAATCATGAAAAGAGCTTGAGTCGTTGTGAAGCGGAGTTGGGAAAAATCTGCGATTCTATATAAAAGGGGAGAACACAAATGAGAAATAATATATCTGGGAAAGGAAAATTATTTTTAGCTGTATTAATTGTTTTTTTAGTACTTTTTAAGATAAATAAGATATTCTATATTACCCTCTGGTCCTCTGATTGGTGAATAGTCTAGTCCAAGGATAGCAAATCCTGCCTCCTTGGCGTAGCCAATCACATTATTAATCACTTCTATATGAATCT
>CALGBV010000151.1 GCA_937884015.1 uncultured Bacteroidales bacterium | reverse complement strand
TTTGGCAGTGGGTTTGCCCTTTACGAGCCGTCGGCCTTGAGCCATGCGATGGGTGGTGCGCTTGTTGGAAAGGCGATGGATGCTTCGGCCAACTTCAATAACCCGGCGACGCTTTCCGATCTCACCAACATCACTGTGACGGAGTTTAATGAGGACGGCATAAACATAGGCATAGGCAAGACCAATGTCGCTGACGGAACCAACAGCTTCGACGAACTCGGACTAAGCCTGCCGGGCGCAAGCAGGTGGCACGCAGGACTGATGACCGCCGCCCATGTCAATCTGCTCGAACAGCTCAAGTCACTCCACTTGGCGTTGACCGACAAGGAGCCGCTGACTGCCGACTGGCATGACCTCTCGTATGAAACGGAAACCGGCGAAGTCACTTACGACGAGGAAGGACGCGAGATGACCACGGTCAAAGTGATAGACACCTGCCGCGAAGTCGCCAACGAAATCGCTTCATTCGCTGAGTACAGGGATGCAAAACAAGAAGAGTCTAACGAACAAAAAGACACACTATAATGAACTACTTCAACCACAAATCGGACTTCGACCTCGTCCTTCTCGTTGCGGATGCCAACGACAAGACGGTCAACATGAACAACTACGACTGGACCGCAAGGTTCAGCACCACCCGCGGTTCCCGCAGTTTCATCGCCGAGCACCGTGGCAAGGCTACCAACAACGCCTTCATCGAGTACGGCGCACCGCACATCATCTTCAACGACCACTGCCTGGGCGTAGGCCAGCTGATGCTCGAGCTCACGGTGCTGGTCAAAGACGAGAACTTCCCCGACGGCTCGCGCCGCGTGGTCAACCAAGGCAACACAGGCACATCGGCACAGGTGAACATCTCCCTGCCGTTCACGCAGGTGTTCACGGCGGAAGACAAGACCGATGACCCCGTGCACAGACCTGACGAGCCCATGGACAGACCCTCTGAAAAGGAAGAAACCCAGACGGAGAAGGATCCTGTAATCAATTGGGAAGAAGTAAAGTGAAAAGCATAAGCGGTTCACTTACAAATATATCATTAATCTTTAATCAATTATCTTTATTCCAAGTTTATGGCAAACGTAAAATTCTACCGCGGCGACAAGAAAGGCTACGCTTTCCTGTCGGCAACCGACAAGGCCAACGCCATCTACTTCGCCGTTGACACCAAAGAGCTTATCCATAACGGTATCGCCTACGGACGCGACACCAACATGGAGGAAATCTTCGATGTGCTTGAAGGACAGCGTGACGAGATACGCAACCATGACACCGAGATTGATGCCATCAACACCTCGGTTGACGGACTAACTGGCGTTGTGTCGGGCATCAAGACCACAGTCAGCGCGCACACCACCAACATCAATAAGCTGACCAAGACCACCATCCCCGCAATACTCCAGGATCTCGACAGCCTGCGCCAGCAGATGCAGAGTGCAAAGGACGAGTTCGAGTCACAGCTCGGCAATGTGGTTGACATCGCCTCGCGCTATGACTTCATCTGGTCAATGCAGCAGGCACTCAACATCGAGAGCGACGGACGCTTGCTCACCGTCACCCCCGAGCAGATTGACACGCTGTTCGGCGAAGGCAACGGCAAGGTGGAGGTAGTGACCGGCGACGGCAACGGCAACACAATCCCTGTGGCTACCATCAAGGTGAGCCGCATCATCAGCGACGATGCGCCGATGCGATTCATCAACACCGAGTCTATATACAACACCACCGTTGACGAAAATGGCTTCTACTTCGACCTCGAGCAGATCATGTACTCCATGGTCTATGGCTTCGCCAAGCAGGAAATCGGTGCGGACACCTTCAATGAATTCGGCTAAACAGCAACCGCTAACACACAGAGACAATGAAGAAACAAGTCAAAGACAACATCGCCGTAATTTCGGCAGTGGTACTGCTGACATTCGGCATCTGCCTGACGGTAGCGGGATTCTTCGTCCCGCCCCTGGGCATCATCGACAACTCGGTCCTTTGGGTACTCGGGCAGTCGCTCATCTA
>CALGBV010000150.1 GCA_937884015.1 uncultured Bacteroidales bacterium | reverse complement strand
GCCGGAATTGTCGGTGTCAGTTTTGCCTGAAATGCGGCATATTCCTTGTCTTGCAATTCAAAAAGTCTGGATTGGATGTTCATGATAGGGTGTTTAGAATATTTGGCTGGGTAATTTGAGTTTTTCCTTTGGCGGAAACTGTTTGTCGAATTCCTCACATTCGTTTTCGTCGACGAAATAACCTTGTGGCGTGGCATATTCGCCTTTGATGCCATCTAAATAGCCTTGTTTCAGTTCCTTGCAGAGGAAAAACGAGGCATCTTCGCCTTCGGGCAGACCGTGATAGCGGATGCCGAACTCGGAAGCGAAAGTGAAACCGCAATGCTTGTAAAAGTCGATGTTGCCTTCAAAGCAGATGGCGCCGAAACCCATTGCTGTGGCTTTTTGCAGGGCATAATCGAAAAAGGCCTTGCCGTAGCCTTGGCGTTTGTATTCGGGCGCAATGGCAAGCGGTCCGGCGGTGACGATGGGCAATTGTTTTCCATCGTCGCACTTGATTTCAGTGCGCATGAAAATGATTTGTCCCATGATTTTTCCATCAATAAGCATCACGAAATCAAGTTCGGGAACGAAAGCCGCATCGTTGCGGAGGCAATGCAAAACATAATGCTCCAGGCATCCAGGACGGTAAACATTCCAAAATGATTCCCTGACTAAAAATTCAACTTCTTTATAATCTGACGGTTGCTCGTTTCTGATGATGTATTGTTTCATTGATAATGCTTTAAATTGTGATTGTGTTGATTGTGTTTTGTAATTTTTCCAAAAACCTTGCCGCATCCATGCCATCCATTTGAACATGGTGAAACTGGAAGGAAATAGACAAAATGGTTTTCAGGCAGCGTCTCCTGAATTTGCCCCACATCACCATCGGGTTGGAAAACAGTTCCGTATATTGGTTGACGATGGTGTCGATTTCGGTTGCAATCACCGCTGAAGTGCCGATGACCATGTCGTTTTCAAGGAAGGAACTTTCGCAGGTTTCGGCAACTTTTTTTGTCAAATCCAGATAATCGCGGTTGAATTGCTGCAAATCGTCGGTGAAATGGATGTCGCACGAATTGATGCCGCCTTGCCGGTTCGGCACGATGACATTGATGGCCAAGGTGTCGTATTTCAGCATTTTGTCTTTTTGCGGAAGCAGGTAAAATTCTTCCATTTGGCTTGCCGCCTTGCCAATGCAATAGCACATCAGCATGTTGAGTTTCAGCTTGTTTCTTTTGCCGAGTCTCATCAAATGGCTGATGTTGAATGTCTTGGTCAGCGTGACCATAGGCATCGGCGAATTCATCCAAAGTTCAAAGGCTTTGGCGCGTGGCGTGGCTTTCGGGTCGATAGCTTGTGGCATGTCAAATCCTGTCTTTTTTTGGCAACTTCTTGTTCACTTCGTCCCAAGCGTGTTGCGCAAGTTCCTGAATAAGTGTATCTTCCAATCCTTTGTTGAGCCAGATTTGGTTCCAATATTTCTTGTTCCAATGATGGGCGCCTTCGATGGCGCTGTATTGCTCGCGCAACTCGATGGCCTTTTCGGGGTCGCATTTCATCACCACCAGTTCGGGCTTGTCCAAAATGATGGCGGCAAAGATTTTCCCTTTGATGCGGAACACCAAAACAGTGTCATCGAAAGGCATGTCTTCGGTGGCGCAAGGCAAAGAAAGGCAATATTCGCGGAATGATTCGATGTTCATTGTTGATTTTATTTGTTTGGAAGTGAATAAGTTCTGTTTTTGTTTGCACCTTGAGTTACCAGCAATCCTTCTTGAACCATTTGACGCAAATAATCGCGTGTGCGTGATGAACTCAAGCCAAGAATTTGAGCCAAAATTTCCGCTTTCGTATTGCCATTCTCGGAAATGAAATCCAAAATGGCTTGTCGGTTTTCTTCCGTATTGCGTTTTTTTGTTGAAATT
>CALGBV010000149.1 GCA_937884015.1 uncultured Bacteroidales bacterium | reverse complement strand
CCTTCGCTTTTTAAACGGTTACCTTTCGCCAATAGTGCAAACAATCTTCTTTCTGATTCGGCCTCCGTCTTCAGCGACAGCTTCAAACACCAACACGTAAATTCCCGTAGGCAACAAGTTTCCATTATCGTCAGATCCATTCCATCTCCACTCTCCTTCTCTATCCATCAACTGATAATCATAAACCGTACAGATTGGATTGCCATATCTGTCGAAGCAAAGCAATGTGCCTTTGAAATTCGGCTTGGAAAACGAATATTCAATTATGATTTCAGGAAAATCCGACGTGATGTAACTCTGGACACAGTTGATTTCCTCTGTTTTTGCCGACGACGCTGAATTTTTTGCCCCCGGTGTTGCGCCACCACATTCATCAGACGCTGACGCCCATACGTCTGCATCAAATGACACTCGTTCCAAACTTCTGCCTTTATCCTGATTAGAAAACTTGCTATGCATTTTAGGATCGTAGGCAAACTCATCCATCACATTTTCTTTCTTGTCGAGCAGCACAATATTTGCACCATCGTTGCTCAATGCCGGCATCTTTGGCAAAGTGAATTTCGAAGCCTGCCGTTTCATTTCCTGCAATTTCAGTCTGTGCAAAATGTCGGGCACATCGTGGAACAAGGTCGCTTTTGAGAGTTGCAAGCTGACGGGAGCGAATTTTTCGGCTTCCAACAAGTTCACTTTCAGCGTGACTTTCAGCGATTGCAACTTGCAATACACCTCTTTTCAAGGTCTGAACATGCAAGGCACGCATTTCGACAAATGCCGCATCATTGAGGCTGATTTCGGACAGTGCAACCTGAAAAAATCCGTCTTCAAGGATTGCGACATGACGCGTTCCATCTTCCTGAAAACCAATTTGGAAGAAAGTGATTTCACCACGGCCTACAACTATCTCATCAACCCGAACGAAAACCGCATGAAGAAAGCCAAGTTCGCCTTGCAGGGTCTGCCAGGATTGCTTGCAGTTTACGGAATTGAAGTGGTTTAGATTCACAAAGGCATCTATATACTTTTAGACCCACACAGTGAAGATTATTCGTGACAAATAATTGAAATAGACTTTTTACATATCCTTCCAGAAACTCTTCGTGAAAAGCATGATGACGGTGAAGATTTCCAAACGGCCCAGCAGCATGTCCAAAGAAAGAATCCATTTGGCTGCGGTCGGAACTGCGGCAAATGTGCCATTAGGTCCCGTAAGCCCTGAACCCGGTCCGAAATTGCTGAAACAGGTTAAAAACGAGGCCATTGCATCTTCCAATGTCATGCCCGTTGCAGTCAGCAGGAAAAGATTCACCATGAAGACCAAGATGAACAGCGAGAGGAAAATGCACACCATTCTCACGGATGAGGTGTCGACCGACTGCTTCGAAATCTTGATGTTATACATGCCCGTCGGATGGACGAACTCCTTCAAAGCCAACTTCATGTATTTGTAAAGCACAATCACGCGAATCACCTTGATGCCGCCGCTTGTCGAACCGGCGCAGCCGCCAATCACCATCAGGAACAAAGTGGGTATCACGAACAAAAGACCCCAATTGTCGTAGTTGAAATTTGCCGCCTGATAGCCCGTGTTGGAAAGCAGCGAGACGACATGGAAAAGCGATGTGCGCAATTTGTCCTGCCACGTTTGCGGCATTCCCGCCAACTGGCTTTCGGTCACGCCATCGAAATGTCCGGCATAACTGAACAAGCCGAAATAAAAGGCCGCAAAAATCACAATCAAGGCCAGATACCAACGCAATTCCTCGTTACGTTTCACCAAATCGAAACGGCGCGTAAACACAAAGAAATAAATGGCGAAGTTGATGCCCGCCAATATCATGAACAAGACGCAGACATACTCGATATAAGAGGATTGGAAATAGCCGATGCTCGCCTGGTGCGTGCTGAAACCGCCCGTGGCAATGGTCGTAAAGGCATGGCAAACCGCATCGAAGGCATTCATGTCGCCCAGCCAATAGGCAAAAGCGCATAAAATGGTCAGAATGATGTAGATAATCCACAGGCTGCGGGCCGTATTCTGCATCTTCGGTGAGAGTTTCTCAACACTCAAGCCAGGGGCTTCGGCAGCAAAAAGCACCATCTTCTTTGAACCTTTTGCAACCCTAGGAATGAACGCCAATGTGAACACGATGATGCCCAATCCGCCCAACCACTGCATCAGGCTGCGCCAAAACAGGATGCCATGCGGCTGATCGTCAATGTTTTCAATCACGGTTGCGCCAGTGGTCGAGAAGCCCGACATGGTTTCAAAAAAAGCATCAGATACGTTATCCATCGTGCCGTACAGCAGGAAAGGCAACATGCCAAAAGCTGAAAACAGAATCCATGAAAACGTCACAACCTGAAACGAATCCTTGATTTTCAAGGCTTTGCTGTTTTTTCGCTGGCCAATCAGATACAGGATGGAACCTATCACAAAACAGGCCGCCGCCGGAATGAGAAAGCATTTCAAATCGGTCTCTTCCGCCACATCCTGATAATATGACGATACCGAAGCCGCCACAATCAATGCGACGGTTTCAATAAACAAAAGGACACCGAAAAGTTTGCTTTTCATTTTTTACATGGACACTTGGATTTGTAGACTCTTTAACATTTAGACTTCACCCACCACCATTCACCTATCAACCGCCGTTTCGATAAGCTCAACGTGCTAATCACCCGTCACCATTAACCCGTCACCCTAAAACTCATGCGCCCAGCCTTCGCCATAATCGAAGCCATCGACGACACTGCCTTTTGACTTGCCTTTTGGTTTGGTTTCTGGCTCATCGTCATCATCGTCTTCTTCCTCAATGTATGAATGGTCGTCATATTGCTTGGCCCATTTGCCGAAATTTGCAGAAGCTATGGCGGTGATTTCACCGTCTTTTTCGGGCGAAACGGCAATGTCGATTTCGTCGCGCGACAATTCCTTCAGCCACACTACAAGTTCCGAGAAACCCATCTCTGTTACTTTGTAGCCTTCCCAATCGTCTATGGCTGAGTTCTTTGCCAATGTTTCACTTTCCCAAACGGGGATATAGGAATTGCCATTGTCGTCTTCCAACATGGCAAACATGCCTTCCATGGCCTGCAGCAGCCAAACCTTGCGCGTCTCGGTGATGGCTGCAATGAAATCTTCAAGTCTGTTCATTTTCATTTTTCCTTTATGGCGGCAAAAATAACAAAAAAGCCGACTAAAACGCCGGCTTTCTTGATTTGTCGCTCGAAATCTTATCTTCTTTGCTGCTGTTGGAGTTTCTGCTGCTGTTTCTGAGCTTCTTCCAAACGTTTCTGGAAGTTCGATTTCTTCACAGGCTTCTTCTTGTTCTTTTCAATCGTGGCGCGCACCTTGTCTTCATTAATCATTCTGCGGAACATGAACATTTGAATGAAGGTGATGATGTTGACGAGCATGTAATAGTAGCTCAAACCTGCCGAATAATTGTTGAAGATGCCGAAGAACATGATTGGCATGAGGTACATCATCCATTTCATCGGCTTCATCTGAGGATTCGACGAGACATCCATCTGCTTGTTATTCACATAAGTATAGATGAAAGTGGTGATGGTCATCAGCAGGCAGAACAAGCTGATGTGGTCCATGCCAAGGAATCTTGGGAAATCGACGATGCTGTCGTAGGTCGAAAGGTCGTCGCACCAGAGGAACGGCTGCTGACGCAATTCGATACTGGCCGGGAAGAAACGGAACACGGCAAACAGGATAGGCATCTGCAGCAAGGCCGGCACACAGCCCGACGACGGACTTGCCCCCGCCTGACGCTGCAATTCCATCACTGCCTGCTGTTTCTTCAAGGCATCTTCTTCCTTAGGATATTTTGCATTGATGTCATCCATTTCGGGTTTCAGCACACGGGTGATAGCCGATGATTTGTAGGATTTGAATGCAAACGGGAACAAAACGGTCTTAATCAAGATGGTAAGTATCAGAATCACAATGCCGTAACTCCAGCCATAGGAACTCAGCCAGTTGAATACTGCAATGACACCATAGTTAATCCAACGGATCAGGAAGAACTTACCCAGATTGATTTGGTGCTGCAGTCCTAAATCGTAACTCTTCAAGGTCTTGAAATGGTTAGGGCCGAAATACAACGACATCGGGATGACGTTCTGCTCGGCATTCAAATCAAGCGGCACCTCGATATTGGCTGACATGCTCTTGAAATAACGCGGATTGTTCGACTTGTTAGTGCGGACTTCCATATTGGCGCTTTCAAACTCATCCTTGGCAACCAGCACGTTGCAGAAGAAACGCTGTTTGAACGAAATCCATTTCAACTTGGTGTGAACGGCTTCTTCGCTGTCCTTGAATTCATCCAAATGGTCGACATCCTTGTCGTTCAGCGGACGGTAATAAACCGATTCGCCGGAGAAACGGTCGGCTGATTTTTCCTGTTTCATCAAATCCACATTCCATTCGATGGACATGTAATTGGCATTCGTGGCAAGAATATCTTTCATGCCAATGGTGCGGATGTCGAAATCCATCATGTAGTTGTCGTGATGAATGGTATAGACGAAATCGATGTACTTGCTGTTATTGGCACTGCCGTCCGGATTGTCGGTCATCAGTCGCATGGTGACCATCACGCTATCTTCCGGCTGGGTCATCAGGTCTCCCCCATCCCAAGGCTGTCCGTTGACAAAAGGCTTGAAATAAAACTGTGAGGAATTGATGGTGCGGTTCTGCGAGAAGAAAGCCAAATCGAAAATGGCCGTCTCGGGGTCGAATGAAATCAAAGGCAGGCTGTCGTATGTCTTGTATTCCTTCAATTCCACTTGCTTCAGGAAACCGCCTTTCGTGCTGAAAGTCAAGCGTTGCAACTGGTTTTCAACGGTAAAGGTCTGTTCCTCGCCCGTGGATGCATTGGCGAAAACGCCGAACTTGTCGCGCAAGGCATTGAATTGCGCCTGGGCTAAAAATGCCGAATCGGCAATCGTATCGGATTGCATCAAATTCTGAATGGCCGTCAGCGAATCATTGGCTCTTTGCAATTCGGCTGCACGGATTGAGTCGAGTTGCGCTTCGGCGATACGCACCTGACGGATAGAGTCTTGCACATGCTGCTGACGGGCAAGTTCCTCTTTGGAAGGGGTCATCCACATCATCCAGCCAAACAGGATGGCGGCAATGAGAATGAAACCGATTAAACTGTTTTTGTTCATTATAAATCGCTTTTTCCGAAATAAGGTGCAAAGATAGGAAAAAAAACATTGGGTGCCTTTACGACACCCAATGTTTTTCAATGAAGCTTTGATTATCTTCGACAAAATGGATTCGGCTGTGCCGAAGAAATCAATAATATCTGTAGCTCTTCACCTGACCGATGTGGCGAGCAAGGCGGATGACCTGGTTGCTGTAGCCGAACTCGTTATCATACCATAAGTAAAGGATAACGGTCTTGCCATCGGCGCTGACCTTGGTTGCCGGAGCATCGAAGATGCAAGCGCATGAATCGCCGATACCATCAGATGAAACGAATTCAGTCGACTGGCTGAAACGAATCTGTTCGATAAGATTACCTTCGAGGCAAGCCTTACGGAACATTTCGTTCACTTCTTCAACGGTGGTTTCGCGGTCGATGTCGAGAGCCAAAACTGCCAATGAAACATCAGGCGTAGGAACGCGGACAGCGTTGCTGGTGAGCTTGCCCTTCAGTTCAGGCAATGCCTTTGCAGCAGCCTTGCCGGCACCCGTTTCAGTGATAACCATGTTCAAGGCAGCTGAACGGCCACGGCGTTCTTTCTTGTGATAGTTGTCAAGCAGGTTCTGGTCGTTGGTGTATGAGTGAATGGTCTCAATGTGACCCTTGACGATTCCGAAATGATTCATCATGACCTGCAAGCCAGGAACGATGGCGTTGGTTGTGCATGATGCAGCTGAGAAAATCTTTTCGTTTTCAAGGTCAAGCGTGTCTTGGTTGACGCCATAAACCACATTCGGGATGTCGCCCTTGCCAGGAGCTGTCAGCAACACCTTGGCGACGCCCTTCGACTGAAGGTGACGAGCCAACGACTCTCTGTCGCGGAAAGCACCCGTATTATCAATAAGAAGTGCATCATGGATACCGTAGGCTTCATAATCCATGTCTTCAGGATTCTTCGATTCAAGGAAGAGAATCTTCTGACCGTTGACCATCATGGCGTTTTCCTCAATCAGAGGACGGCAGACACCGTGGAAATAGCCATGCACTGAATCGGTGCGGAACAAGCTGATACGCTTTGCGATATCTTCAGGAGAATTCTTGCGGGTGACGATGGCGCGGACGCGCAATGTAGTGCCGTTGCCAGCCATTTCCGTCATTTCACGGCAAAGGATACGACCGATACGGCCGAAACCGTAAAGGATGACGTCCTGAGTCTTAGTGCTGCGCGGATTGACATCGATGAAATCCTTGAGTTTGTCGCGGACGAAATCGGTGACGTTGTTGTTATACTTTTCCTTTTCGTCGGTCCATTCTGAATTCAGACGACCTATATCAATACGAGCCGGAGCAATGTTTTCGGCCAGCATAGCCTTGGCAATGAGCAGTGAATCCTGAACGCGGACTGGTTTTCCAAGAACATCTTCAGCACGGAGGTGCTTGTTCAGAATCTTACCCGAACCACGGTTCACCAACAGTGAACGCAACAGAATCAGTTCGATTGATTTGTCATACCAAAGTTTACCAACGATGTTAATGAACTCGTTAGCGGCCTTTTCGTTTTCATTCCATTTCAACAAGGAGCTTTCGTAGGTCTCGTTACTCATGATTATGTATTTTAAATTGATGATTATTTGATGATACTTTTACGATTTTCATTTAGAATTATTGCAAAAATAGACAATAAAATGAAATGGCAATGTTAAAAAACAAAAAAAATAAAAACGGCTGCAAGGATTCCTGCAACCGTTTCTATTTTTATATCACGAACGATTAATGTCTTGCCTTCAGAAAACTGTAGTTCTTTCCGTAATTCATGTGCTGACCAACGAAATCGTCAGGATATTCAATCTTGTAGTCAACGGTTTCGCCGTTTTCAACCACAGGAACGATTTCAGGATTGATGAAACCGCCGTAAGGTCTCAGGCCGAGGGCATCGTAACGCTCCTTCACTTCCTTATGAAGCACAGGGTCAACCTTGACGGCATATTTTTCGACCAAAGCCTTGCCTGCTTCGTAGTCGCCTTCACTCTTGATGCGCTGCACTTCGGCGAGCAATTCGCCAAACAGATTGCGCAAAGCATCGTAATCGTTGATGACAAAATAGGTCTTGCCGTTTTCAACAATCTTTTCAATCACTTTGGCTTCCATGCCATGTTCGTAGCACCATTCGGAAATGAGCTTGCGGTTCTGCATGTGCGATTCGGTGACATCCTTGCCCAATTCAACGCGGGCCAACTGTGTCATCAAGCCATTGCGGATGTAGCCAGCAAATTCGGCTTTGTAGGCTTCCGGATCTGACAAAATGCCCAGTTCAACCATCTTAGGATCAGCGCAATAGTAAAGGCCAAACAAGTCAGCGCGGGCTTCTTCCAAAGTGGAGCTGAATTCCTTCAAGGCACCAGGCTGAACGCCAGGCAGCAGCTGACCTGAGCCATGACCGAGGCATTCGTGGAGGTTGGTGTGAATCACATCGGATTCCGAACCGAATTTCTTGCAGAGGTCGATTTCGTCCTGCGAATAAGCAAACTCAGCCAAGGCACTGCGTGGACTTTCGTCAGCAGCCTTGTCGTAAGCCACCATCAGGTTGGAAATCGTAACCGACTTTGAACCGTAATCCTTGCGAATCCAGTCTGCATTAGGCAGGTTGATGCCAATCGGAGGTGCCGGGAAGCAATCGCCAGCCAATGTGGTGACGATGATGCTCTTTGCCGAAACGCCCTTACATTCCTTTTTCTTAAAGCGTTCATCGACAGGCGAATTGTCTTCGAACCACTGTGCGTTTTCGCTGATAATATTGGAGATAGCTGTAGCTTCCACATCCTTGTAATCGACAATGGCTTCCCATGTGGCCTTCATGCCCATCGGGTCACCGTAGTCTTCGATGAAACCGTTGACAAAATCGATGGTCGAAAGTGAATCCTGGACCCAGGCAATGTTGTATTCGTCCCAAGTCTTCAGGTCGCCAGTCGTGTAATAGTCAATCAGTTTCTGCGTGTAATCGCGCTGAATGTCGTTTTCGGCGACTTCGTTAGCCTTTTTCAGCCAGCCAATGATGGCATTGATAGCATCGCCATAAAGGCCGCCAACCTTATAAACATCTTCATAGATTTGACCGTCTTTCTTGACGAGTTTGGAATTCAAGCCGTAGGAAATCGGCGTTTCATCGTTAGGCTTGCGCATCTTGCCGTAGAAATCTTCCACTTCGGCCTTGGTGATGTCGCCATCGTAGAAATTGACAGCCGAATTGGCGATGATGTCTTCTTCGCTGCTGCGGCGAATCTTGTAGAGTTCGCGGTCGAAGACGACAGGGGTCAGGAAAGCGATGAAATCATCAATGCTTTCGCCTTCGTTCAAAGGCAGCAAGGTAGCATCGCAACCTCTCACCAAGTCAGCGAAATAAGCCTCGGAGACTTCTGGGAAGAACTTGTCTTCAGCATAATGATGGTGAATGCCGTTGCTGAAGAAAACACGCTTTGCATAGACCATGAAATTCTGGAAATCAGCACATTCACGGTCGCCTTGATAGGATTCGATGACAGCCTCGATGGTCTTGCGCACCGTCAGGTTGTACTTGAAGTTCTGGTCGGCGAGGATGTCGCGGCCACATTTGGCGGCTTCGCCCAAATAATAGACGTAAGCCTTCTGTTGCAGCGTCAGCTGATCCCATTCAGGAATCTGATAACGCATGACTTTCAAGTCGGCGAACTCATCGACGAGGAACTTGAATTTCTGTTCCTGCGGCTGAGCCTGAGC
>CALGBV010000148.1 GCA_937884015.1 uncultured Bacteroidales bacterium | reverse complement strand
CACAATCATTGCCAATTCACGTTTCTTCGAGAATGACATCAATAAGGTGCCAAAGACTGCTTTGACAGTTGGTGTCGGCACGGTCATGGACAGCCGCGAAGTGATGATTCTGGCCAACGGCCACAACAAGGCACGCGCTTTGGCTCACGCCATTGAGGGTGCTGTCAGTCAGATGTGGACGGTGAGCGTACTGCAAATGCATCCGAAGGGCATCATCGTTTGCGATGACGCAGCTTGCGATGAAATGACTTACGGCACCGTGAAATACTTTAAAGACATAGAAAAGAATAACCTGTAATTTTTTTAGGGAAACAAATCCTTCACAAATCTAATACAAATGCCTGCCGGACAAGGCGCAAAGCGACTTCAAGGACCTTATCGGCTATAAATCTTTTGCCTTCGGCATTGCACCTAAAGGTGCTTCTATTTCATGAATTTCATTATGAAAACAGAAGACGATTATAAACAACAGATGTACAATATCATTGGAGCGGCTATGAGTCTTTACAATGAGATAGGGTTCGGCTTTTCTGAACCAATTTATCAGGAATGTCTCTCCGTAATATGTTCTGAAAGATCAATACCTTGGGAAAGAGAGAAAGAACTTCACATGTATTTTCATGGTCATAAACTTGAAAAGAACTATAAGGCGGATTTTGTTTGTTATGGGGATATTATTGTTGAATTGAAAGCAGTCTCAGAACTCACAAAAGAGCATCGGGCGCAACTATTCAACTATATGAAAATTACAGAATGTAGTCATGGAATTCTCATCAATTTTGGTGAACCAAAGAACCTCCATTCTGAAAAATACAGGTATAACAAATGCTCAAAAGATTTTGACCTCTTAAGAGGTTAGAAACCAAGCATCAAAGATGCGCAATCCGATAACCCCGATTAGGGGAATCGGACAGAGGAAAAGAGAATAGAAAGATTTATTATTGATTTGTTTTAGATTTGTTTCTTAAAAGACGAAATAATTAACTTCAGAATATGAAAAAATTTGCCATCATTGGCGTCGGCGGCTACATTGCCCCACGCCACCTCAAAGCCATTAAGGATACCGGCAATGACCTTGTTGCTGCTTACGACAAGAACGACAGCGTTGGTATCATGGACAGTTATTTTCCGAAAGCTTCTTTCTTCACCGAACAGGAACTTTTCGACCGTCATTGCACAAAACTCAAGGATGAAGGCAAACAGATTGATTATGTGAGTGTTTGCACGCCAAACTATCTGCACGACGCCCACACACGTTACGGTTTGCGCCTTGGTGCTGACGTCATCTGCGAAAAGCCTGTCGTTTTGAATCCATGGAACATCGATGCTTTGGAAAAGGTCGAAGAACGCCAAGGCCACAAGGCCTATACCATCCTTCAGCTCCGTCTGCATCCTGCCATTGTTGCCTTGAAGAAAAAGGTTGAGGAAGGTCCGAAGGATAAAATCTACGATGTGGATTTAACTTACATCACTTCAAGAGGTTACTGGTATTATACTTCATGGAAAGGCGATGTCAACAAGAGCGGTGGCATTGCAACGAATATCGGCGTTCATTTCTATGATATGCTGTCGTGGATTTTCGGCGATGTGCAGAAAAACATCGTTCACGTCGCTTCACACGACCGTGTTGCCGGTTATCTGGAACTGAAACGCGCCCGTGTGCGTTACTTCCTGAGCATCAATGCCGAGACTTTGCCTGAAAATGCCGTTGAAGGCGAAAAACGCACCTATCGCACTATCAATATTGATGGCGAGGAATTTGAGTTCAGCCAAGGATTCACCGAGCTCCACACCAAGAGTTACGAGGAAATCCTTGCAGGCCGTGGTTTTAGCATTTCCGAAGCACGACGTTGCATCGAAATCGTCTACGAAATCCGTAACGCTCAGCCCGTCGGCTTGATTGGCGACTATCACCCGATGGCAAAACTGCCGTTGAGCGGCCATCCTTTCGGCTGGAAGTAAGATTTTAGCATTTATCTAAAAATTCCGTGTGTTGCAGCAAGCTGCCTACGCACGGGATTTTTTGTTTATTGCTGTTTTGTTGATTCCTGTTTTTTGCTTCTGAACCTTTCCGTAATGTCCTTGACGCGTCCGTCGGCCAGACGTTTCATCATGCGCTGGTTGGTGGTAGGTGAGTCCAAAGGGCCGTATTTGGCATCGTAGCGGCCTAATTTGATGTAATCGAAAACCTCATCGTGGAAAGCATTCGGCAGTTCGTTTTTGCCCGAATACCAGCCTGCCTTGAGGCACGGATGCTGGCTTTTCAGATACATGGCAAGGCTTTCCACATCGTAAGGCGATGCGTCGCCGCCCATGAAGCAGACACAAGTGATGCCGGATGCGTATTTCTTGATAAGCTGGTCAAGTTCATCGCGGTCTAAAACGGTTCCCTTGTCTTCCCAGAGATAGGGGCTGTGGCAGCCCACGCAATGGTTCGGACAGTTGGTAATATTTATGGCAAGCGTTACCTCGTCGGGCACTTCTTGAAAAACGATATCGAAATTTGCGTATTTCAGCATAAAAAAATGGACTTTTTGATGTCGAGGTCTCGGGGTCTCGCGACCTCGCGTTCCCGTGGCCTCGTATTCTCATTTAATTCAAGCATTCGCTATTCCTTTTGTCATAATACCTGCGGTTGGCTTCCTCTTGGCGTGCTTCGGAGAAGTTGCTGATGCGCTTCAGATAGCCGATGATGCGGGTCAGGTAATCGACATTGTGGCTGTGGCAATGCGGACATTCCTTCAGATAGCGCTTGTCGATGTGTCCGCAGTCGTTGCAGATGGTGTTCGGAATGTTGAAAGTAAAATAGTTGCAGCCTTCGCGAGCGGCCACTCTCAGCAGTTGGCGGTATTGCGCCTGGCTCAAATGCTCTTCCAGATTCATGTGCAGGGCCGATCCGCCAGTCAGATGCTTGATGTATTTTTCGCCATGCAGACGGAATTTGTCAAGGACGTTGGTGTTCGGGTCTTCCACGATGTAGAAATAGCTGTTGTAGCAGTCGCGGTGGACTTCATAACCGTCTTCCTTGTCCCATTTGGCGTGCTTCACGCCTACGTTTTCGGCAGGAATCATTTCGCAGTTAAACATCAGTTCCTTGGAGCGGTATTTCCTGTTGTAGGTTTCAATCAAGCCTAAGATATCCTGCACGAATTTCTCATAATCAGGATTATCCGTAATCTGAATCTTCATGAATTCGGCAGCTTCCACCAAGCCGTTCACACCGATGGTGAGGTATTGGCGCGCAATGTTGATGTAGCCGGCATCGAACAGCGGCAGCATGCCTTTGTTCAGCAGGTTTTTCAGATTTTCGTTGTAGCAGATTTGCACTTTGTGGCAGAGGTCGACGATTTCCTCCAAGAAAGTGAGATAGTGCATGTTGTTGCGCACGGCATACTGGATGCAGCGGTTCAAGTTGATGG
Source organism: uncultured Bacteroidales bacterium (assembly GCA_937884015.1). GTDB lineage: Bacteria > Bacteroidota > Bacteroidia > Bacteroidales > F082 > Limimorpha. Next base: position 5,517 of record CALGBV010000148.1, on the reverse strand, counting down.
TCAGCACGCTCTTTGAACCGGTGGAAACGCCACCAGCACCCAAAGTGTAGCTGAAACCATTGTCCTGGATTTCGTTGCGCAGGCGGCAGCACGACGACAGCGAATCGGCGTTATCGCTCAAATAAGTGAAGAACGAATGGCCTTCGGCATACATCTCAGCCGTGAAATCGCCCCATTCCGTATCGATGACATCACCGTCTTTCGAGAGCAAAGCCATGGTTTCGACCGGGAAAGTCAACACAGCACGCTGACGCTCGGCGTTGAACCATTTCATGAAGCGTTTTTGCAGCCAACTCAGTGATTCCCAATCGGGTTTTGTGCCGTCAGGGAAATAGAAGTTGCCGAACAACGATTCAAAATAATTTTTGTCGTAGTAGGCTATATTCCAGAACACCGACTGGTAATTGCGGGCACCGGCAGGCTGGTTGAGCGAGTAGACAATCTGCTGGAAGCAATCGGTGATGACTTTGTCGATGGTGCGCTTTTTCAAGGAATAGTCGACCACCTCATCGGCGCGCTTATAATAATCGGTGCCGTATTCCAAGCCGATGAAATAGTTCATGTACATCAGGAATTCAGGCGTGGCGCAGGCTCCCGAAAGCTGAGAGGAGACCATGAACACCATGTTGATGAATCCGCCGCAGAACGAGCGCAAGTTGGTCGGAGCGGTGGAATTGCCGCCGATGGACTTGGTGCCTTCCAGAAGCCAAGGATACATGGTTATGGAAGCACAGTAATTGGCCAGCGAAGTCTCATCATTTTTGTAGATAAAGTGGTTGTTGAGCAGATACATATATCTGTCAGCCAATTCTTTACCATACACTTCCTTGATGCGGTCGGTGAGCATGCGGCGGTTGATGCGGATGAAACTCGACTTGGGCAATTCGCCAATCAGCGTGGCAATGTTTTTTTTCTCCACATTGGCGTTGGCATCGTATTTCGAACCTGTTGCAGCGTTGGAAGCGTCGCAGTAATTACTCAAAAACTCGATTTTCTCGTGAATTTCACGGTCTTCAGTATGCTTTTGGCGGTAAAGAATGTAATTCTTCGCCACTGTGTAATACTGTTCGGCCATCAGTGCGGTTTCCACTTGGTTCTGGATGTCTTCAACGGTCATGCCGTTGGTCACCCTGACGCGGCTCAGAATGGAGTTCAAATCCTCGTCGGTGGCATAGAATCCCGATGCCAGAAAAGCCTTGCTAATGGCTATTTTTATCTTCTCAACGGAAAAGGCTTCTTCCTTTCCGTCTCTTTTGGTAATGTATAGTCCGCCGTTGCTCATAAAATGTGCTCGTTTTACAATATTCCCTGATTTTCAGAAAGTTGAGTGAATTTTTCTTTTGGAAAAACTCATTCTGCAAAAGTAAATCTTTTCATTTTTCCTCACCAAAAAACGGCGGAATTTTTTTATCAACAAAATTATCAACATGCTAATCCTTTGATTTCGTTTGATTTGATTATTTTTGCAGCGCAAATGGAAACAAAAGGCCGTTGCGTTGCGTTTTTGTTCATGAAAAGCAGTGCGGGTTGTATCTGATTGGAAAATTGCTTGACATGAAAGATTAAAAAACATTAAAAATTAGAACATTATGGCAAAAAAGAAAAGAATAGAAAACAAGTTAAGCACATTTACAAGTGCTATTTTAGGCATCTTTGTTGAAGAACCATTTCGCCCGAAAAACTACAAACAAGTCTGCAAAGTGCTGGGCATCAAGGACCAGGCAGGAAAGGATGTGGTCTACAATATCCTTATTGATTTGAAAGACAAAGGTTTGCTTGACGAAGCAAAACCTTACAGCTATGTCATGAGTGCTGCGGGCTTGGCGCAATTTGGCCCGAAGACGCAGTATGTGGAAGGCACGGTGGATATGAAATCGACGGGCAAGGCGTATGTGGTTTTGGATGACGAGGACGGCGAAGACATTTTCATCGCTTCCAACAACACGGGCAAGGCCTTGCATGGCGACCGCGTGCGTGTGGCGATGTTCCCGAAACGCAACAAGAAAAAGCCTGAAGGTGAGATTGTTGAGGTATTGGAAAGAAAGCATACCGATTTTGTCGGCGTCTTGCGCATCACACGCGGCTATGTGTTTGTGGTGCCAGATATGGAATCGATTCCAGTCGATATTTTCGTTCCGAAAGGCGAACTGAATGGTGCTAAAGACGGACAGAAAGTCATCGTTCATTTGGTGGATTGGCCTGACGGTTCGGGCAACCCGTTTGGTGAAATCGTCCGCGTGTTGGGCACGCCTGGAGAAAACGATGTGGAGATGGAATCCATCCTTGCGGCGCACGAATATCCGATTGATTTTCCTGAAGAGGTTGAAAAGGAAGCGGCAAGTATTCCAGTGAAAATCAAGGCGGAAGAAATCAGGAAACGCCGCGATTTCCGCAATGTGTTCACCGTCACCATCGACCCAGCCGATGCTAAGGACTTTGACGATGCCATCTCGCTGCGCAAATTGGAAAACGGACATTGGGAAGCGGGCGTTCACATTGCCGATGTCTCGCATTACGTCACGCCAGGTTCGGCCATCGACAAGGAGGCTTTGAGCCGCGGCACTTCGGTTTATCTGGTCGACCGGACTATTCCGATGTTGCCCGAAAAGCTGTGCAACAATGTCTGTTCCTTGCGTCCCGATGAGGAAAAACTCACTTTCTCGGTCGTTTTCGAAATGGACGATGATGCCAACATTTACAACAGTTGGATTGGAAAGACCATCATAAAATCCTGTCGCCGTTACACTTACGAAGAGGTTCAGGCTATGATTGAAGGCGGCGATGGCGATTACAAGGAAGAGATTCTCACTTTCAACAAACTGGCTACCAAGCTCCGCGAAAAACGCATGGCGGCAGGTAGCATCAATTTCCATTCGGAAGAAGTGAAGTTCATTCTCGACGAAAACAAGAAACCTATCGATACTTATATCCGTGAGCAAAACGAGTCGCACGAACTGATTGAAGACTTCATGCTGCTGGCCAACCGCACGGTGGCCGAAACCTTCGGCGGCAAGCAAAGCAAGTGGAAAAACCATACTTTTGTCTTCCGTGTCCACGACGAACCGAATCCTGAGAAACTGAACAAGTTCATCCTCTTGATTTCGCGTTTGGGCTATTCGATGGACATCAGCACGCGCTCGAAACTGGTCAGTTCCTACAACAAACTGTTTAAAGATGTCGAAGGCAAGGGCGAAAAGAATCTGGTGGAGCAAGTGGCTGTCCGCACCATGGCAAAGGCCGTTTATACCACCGACAACATCGGTCACTATGGCTTGGCATTCGATTACTACACGCATTTCACTTCGCCTATCCGTCGTTATCCCGACCTGATGGTTCACCGCCTGATTGAGCGTTATCTGATTGACGGTCAGCCGTCTGCCGACAAGAAGAAATACGAGGAAATGTGCTTGCATTCAAGCGACATGGAAAAACAGGCCGAAGAAATGGAACGCCAGTCGGTGAAATTCAAGCAGGCCGAATACTTGCAGGACAAAATCGGCCAAGTGTTTGATGGCTTGGTCTCAGGCGTGAGCAAGTGGGGCGTTTATGTCGAACTGAAAGGCAACAAGTGCGAGGGCATGGTGCGTTACGAAGATTTGCCTGGCGACTATTATTTCCTCGACGAAGACAATTTCCGCGTCATTGGTGAGGACACCGGCAAGGTCATTCAGTTGGGTGACGAAGTGAAGGTCAGAATCAAGGCCGTCGACCTGTTCAAGCGCCAGATGGACTTCGAGATTCTGGATGACGGGATGGGAAAGAAAAAGACAAAAAAGAAACGTTGAAACTTAGAAGCGGACCTCTAAGTTTCAACGTAATAAGTCAAGATTGCGAAGCGGTTATCAGAACGTGATATTCGCCCTGATATAGAAGTTTCGGCCAGGTTCAAAGTTGATGTTGCTGCGGTTGGTCGACAAGAAATTGGTGTAGGCCACATTGGTAATGTTGTCTATGCCACCAAAGAACTGCAAGCCACAGCGGCCAATTTCAAACATCTTTGAATTGAGCGTCAAATCGAGGCGGTAATAACCTTTTGTAGGCTTTTCGCCAGCGGCGATTTTGCCTTCCTTCTTGACACCAGCCGCCATCACAGATAGATTGATGGCACCGATTTTAGGATTGCTGTAGGCCACGCCCAAACGGCCATTCATTGGCGGAATCTGTGGCAAATAAGCCTGTTTTTCCAAATCGCGACCCACAACAAGAGCACCCGACATAAAGACGCGCAAATGGTCTGTAATGTCGTAATTCACATTCATATCGCAGCCGTAAAGCAAAGCCTTGTCGACATTGGCATAAATCAAAGCCGGCAATGTGTCGTAGGTGCTTTCTTCGGTGAGATGATAGATAAATTCGCCATCCACTTCGGTAATCATATCGGTCAGGCGGTTGGCGAAAATCGAAAATTGCAAGTCGAATTTATTGCCCCAATGACGGATGCCCAAATCGGCGGAATAGCCTTTTTCGGGTTTCAGGTTCGGGTTGCCTAACTGCACCTTGCTGCCCAAATCGATGTATTTGAAACGCTCTTCCAAGGAAGCGGCACGATAGCTGCGGGCCATGTTCATAACCAATTCGGTCTTTTCGGTTAGGTTGTAAAGCAAGCCTAAGTTGGCGCTCCACGAAAAATCCCTTTCGTTTCCAGCCTCAAAAGTGACGCGCTGCGTGGTCATAGGCTGCAATTCGCCGTTTTTGAAGATGGAATCGACATCGTAACCGATTGCGTTTTTCACGAAAATACCGTCCAAACGACCACCTAAAGTGATGGTCATGCGGTCGTTGAGGCAACGGATTTCATCTTGAGCGAAGATGCCCGCACTCGTAAAAGATGCTTCCGGGAAAGGCGACTCCACGCGACGGACTTTGTTCACAACCGTGTCGCCAGTAGGTTTAACTACCGTCATATCAATGTTTTTGGTGCGGGTTGAAGCAATGTTGCGACGCCAAGCATCGATGCCGGCAATGAATGTGTTGTCCTCACCAAACTTCCAAGTTCCTTGCAATTGTCCACCAAAAGTCTCGTGCGTTGCATTCGGCAAAACCGATTGCGGTGCCGTGATTTGCGTCATGCCATTTAGCTGAACCACAACCGTTGGCGCCGAATTCGGAATCATCTCCACATTTCTCACGATATACTGATAGAAACCATTTAATTTCAACGACTTGAAACTTTCCGTAAGGTTGGTGATTTCATAACTGCCGTTGTAAAGCGTGCGGCCAATGTCCTTGTATTTTGCCGTAGCCGTAGGTGCAAAAGCAGCACCACCGGGAATGCCTACATCGGTCGACCAGTTACGCTGGAATTGCAATTTGAGCAGATGATTTTCAGCAGGCTTGAAGCCGAATTTTGCACCTAAGTTATTGGTTGTGAAGCCGCTATTCGGCAAAATGCCTTCAGGTGTCTTCACGTCGTTGGCGTGACCATACGAACCGTTCACCTTCACAAACCAGCGTTTGCCGCCGGCATTCAAAGAAAGGTATTCCGAATGGCTGTTGTTGACTGAGGCATAACCCGCC
>CALGBV010000147.1 GCA_937884015.1 uncultured Bacteroidales bacterium | reverse complement strand
AAGCTTTTGCCGATTGGTCGGCGTAATAGCGGATTTTCACATTGTCGATGTCGTAAGGAATCACATGGGTGAAATACTTGAAATAAGCTTCCGAAGTCAAGATGAAAGGACGGTTCCAGGCACGGAACTTGAAATCGTTGCCCAAAACGACCTGATAGGAACGCTGGGCTTCCGATTCGGCAAACAAGGATCCATCACGTTTGCGGATTTCGCGATAGAATGGCGTTTGATGATAAACGCCTCCCGAAAGCCTGTAAACCAACTCTTTGCCTTCCAAACTTGGCCGATAGGCTATGCCTGCACGCGGACTGACATACACCTTTTTATTATAGCCCCAGTAATTGGCGCGCAAACCACCCGTAATGACGATTTCGCCATCATTATTGCATGGAATTGTCCATGAATTCTGAACGAAGCCATCCAAATTATTGACGGAAAGCAAATTATGCGCCTTGCAATTTGAATTTATGTTAAGTTCGGGCAGAATGTCCAAATTTTGGATGATGCCGATGGAATCGTGCGGATGCGGCAAATTGTAATCGGCGGAATCTATCATCTGCCACTCGTCAATGATATCGTCAACATTCTGATGCTGAAAACGTAAACCCCACTTCATCAAACTGTTGCCAAAAGCGTATGTTCCCTTGTGGTCAACATTGTAAACCTGAGCATAAAAAGCATTTCTGGCATGTTTCAAGTGTGTCCCGACATCATTGTAGACCTGCACTTCGCCCGTGGTTTCGGAGCCTAAACTAAGGTCACGTTCTCCCAAAAAATAGCTGCCGGCAATGTCGTAGGTTTCGGTTTCGTAGGTCGAAAAAGCCGATGCTATCAATTTGAGGTTCAAATTGTTATTCGGCTTGTAGGTCAAAGTCAAGGCACCAAGGCCGGTTGTATAGTCGTCAACTTCGCTGCCATCGAAATCAATTCTCATTCGCATCGACTGGTTGATATTACCAAAATCGGTTTCACCCGATTCAGGCTTCAAAGCATATTGGTTTCTGGAAAAATAGCCCAACAACGACAGTTCCCATTTTGCATTGAAATTGTAGTTCAGCAAGGCCTGCCCGTCAGCAAAGTTTGGATGATACGACCCCTTCGTGTCCATCAGGCTCAAGGCAAGCGTCGTGTTTTTGTAGCGTGCCCCAACGAGATAACTGAATTTTTCATTTTTTGTGGCGCCTTCGACATGAGCTTCCGCTCCTAACATGCTTAAAGTCAGCGAGCCTGCCGTTTCCCTTGGCTTTTTGTAAGTAACATCCAAGACCGATGACATTTTGTCGCCATATTCCACTGAAAAGCCACCTGCGGAAAACTCAATGTTGGAAACCAAGCTAGAATTGACGAAACTCAAGCCTTCCTGTTGTCCCGACCCGACCAAAAAAGGCCTGTAAATCTCGATGCCGTTGACGTAAATCAGATTTTCATCGAAGTTGCCGCCTCGCACCGTATATTGCGAACTCATTTCATTGTTTGAAGTCACGCCCGGCAAAGTCTTGATTAGGTTTTCGACACCGCCACCCATCGAAGGAAGGAGGTTGGCTTGTTTTGCATCCAACCGCGTCAGGCTTGAAGCATCGACGGCGCGGTCGCTGATGATGGCATCGGGCAAGCTCTGAGCCGTTGAGATTAACGTGACGTCAAGTTTGCGTTTTTCCCCTGGTTTCAAGTTGACAAATTCCTTTTTCTGTTCATAACCGATGAAGGAAAAAACAATTTCCAAAGTGCTGTCGCAAGGCAATGTCAATTCGTAATAGCCTCTTGCACTGGTTGTTACGCCAAGTATTGAACCAGGAACCGCCACATTCGCCAAATCAATCGGAGTTTTCTGTTCGTCGGTCACCTTGCCGTAAATCATCCCCGTCTGCTTTTGCTGGGCAAAGGCGAAACATGAGACGAGCAGCAATGCTATTAATAATAGGTGTTTACGCATAATGGAATAACTATGATTTGGCGGGAATATTGTCTCAAACAAAAAAAGCTGCTGCGCAACGCACAGCAGCTATATTTTTTCAGTTTACATTCGGGATTACCAACGGTTTAAGTTACCCTTTTCGGAGGCGTCCATGATAGCGGCATAAATGCCCTTCTTGTTGATGGTGCGCAGACCAGCTGCAGAAACCTTCAGGACAACCCATTCATCCCATTCCGGAACGTAGAACTTCTTGATTTTCAGATTAGGTTCGAATGTTCTCTTGGTTCTCTTGTTTGAGTGAGAAACGTTATTACCAGTAATCGTCTTTTTACCTGTAATTTGACAAATTTTTGACATGACTCTATTCCTTTTATAATTAACAATTGCCTTTTTCCAAAAGGGACTGCAAAAGTACACTTTTTTTCGATACCACAATCCCCTATCTTCAAAAATCGCGCAAAAATAGGAAATTTTTTGATAACTTTAATCATTGAAGCAAAGAAAAATTGGCTGCTGACTGCTGACAGGATGTTTGATTGGAAAAGGAATATACTAAATAATCCCTCAAGGCAGATCAAGCCGTATCAAGACTAATATTTATCCATAATTTAACGATTATTAACACATAGATAACCATTATATAATGGGTGAATAATGGATAAACTATGGATAAATTATGATTTATTAACAGTTCTGAGTGAGAGAGGGTTGCAGAACAAGTTTTGGCAAAACCTTATGATACTATATGAAAAAGTTCGTTTATTTCTGCTGGAGAGCCTTCAATTCAAAGCAATTTTGTATCTTTGCAACCCGTATTGGTAAAATCAAACGCGATATGAAATACGGATTCGACAACGGGAAATACCTCAAAATTCAATCGGAACACATTAAGGAACGCATTGCAAAGTTTGGCGACAAGCTTTATCTTGAGTTTGGCGGCAAGCTGTTCGACGATTTTCACGCCAGCCGCGTCCTGCCGGGCTTCGAGCCTGACAGCAAACTGAAAATGCTGCTGCAACTGAAGGATGATGCCGAAATCATCATTGTCATCAGTGCATTGGACATTGAGAAAAACAAGGTGCGTGGCGACCTTGGCATCACTTACGATGTCGATGTTTTGCGCCTGCGCGATGAGTTCATTAATTGCGGCTTGATGGTCGGTTCCGTTGTCATCACGCATTTCAACGGTCAGGCAAGCGCCATCGCTTACCGCGAACGTCTCGAGCGCATGGGCATCGATGTTTATTACCATTACATTATCGAAGGCTATCCCACCAACGTCAACCTTATCGATTCCGATGAAGGCTTTGGCCGCAACGATTACGTGAAGACAACGCGCCCGCTTGTCGTGGTCACGGCACCGGGACCTGGCAGCGGTAAAATGGCCGTGTGCCTCAGTCAGTTATATAACGAAAGCCGCCGCGGTGTCAAGGCCGGTTATGCCAAGTTCGAGACCTTCCCGATTTGGAGTCTGCCGCTGAAGCATCCCGTCAATGTAGCTTACGAAGCCGCCACCGCCGACCTCAACGATGTGAACATGATTGACCCGTTCCACCTTGAAGCATACGGCAAGACCGCCGTCAACTATAACCGCGACATTGAGATTTTCCCTGTGCTCAATGCAATTTTCGAAGGCATCTACGGTGAGAATCCTTACAAGTCGCCTACCGACATGGGCGTGAACATGGTTGGCAACTGCATCAGCGATGACGAAGTGTGCTGCGAAGCCTCAAAGCAGGAAATCATCCGACGCTATTACACTGCCTTGTGCGATTTCGCCTCGGGCAAGAACAGCGACAACGAGGTGAACAAAATCGCCTTGCTGATGAAACAGGCCAAAATCACCACTGCCGACCGCCGTACCACCACTGCCGCCAAGGAAAGAAAAGAACAGACCGGCGTGGCCTCATCTGCCATCGAGTTGGCCGACGGCACCATCATCACGGCAAAGACATCGCCTCTGTTAGGCCCAAGTGCAGCCCTAATCCTGAACGCCATCAAGCATTTGGCTGGCATCGGTCACGATGTGAAACTCATTCCGCAGGAAATGATCGAACCTATCCAAAAGACCAAAGTCAATTTGTTGCACGGTCACAATCCACGCCTGCACACCGATGAGGTTTTGGTCGCCTTGTCGATTTTGAGTCTCAATGATGAAAACTGCCGCAAGGCTTTGGCTTGCCTGCCGCAATTGAATGGCTGTCAGGTTCATACGACAGTAATGGTTAGCGAAGTCGACCGTAAAATCTTCAAAAAGCTGGGCATCGGCCTGACTTGCGAGCCAGTGATGAAGAAATAGCAAAACACGCTTTCATTCCGTTTAGCAAAATACAATCAACATAATAGTTTTTTTCATAACATTTGTTTTTTCGGCCTTGTCACGAGTTGGCGGGGCCGTTTTTTTTCATCCGTTTACCTTTCATTTGCAACAAAACACTAATTTTGCAGTTTCTTAATCAGAAAATTACAACCGTATTGATATGAAAAACCATCTCATCAAGACCGCGCTGCTTTCGCTGATATTCCTCACGATAGGCAGTGCAAAAGCACAACAGGCTGTGCAGCAGCTTTCAAGACGCATTTTGGGCGACAGGGCATCTGAAATCGGATTAGTCGTCCAGAAAAACGACAAACCGGAGAAAATGGAAGATTTTTTCCGCATTGAATGTAAAGAAGGAAAAATCCAGATTATTGGCAATAGCGACAACTCGGTGGCTATGGGCCTCAACTATTATCTGCGCCACTACGCCCACGTTTACGTTTCGTGGAATGCCGCCGACCCTATCGAACTGCCAAAGAAATTCCCTGCTGTCGAAAGTGAAAAACCTATCTATAAAAGGGCATTGGTCGACAACCGTTTCTTCCTCAATTACAGCACTTTCAGCTACACCATGCCATGGTGGGGCTGGGACGAATGGGAACGTCTCATCGACTGGATGGCATTGAACGGCATCAACATGCCGCTTGCACAAACAGGCCAGGAAGCCGTTTGGTACGAAGTGTGGAAAGACTACGGCATGACCGACCAGGAAATCCTCAGTTATTTTGCCGCTCCCGCCCATCTGCCTTGGCATCGCTTGGGCAATCTTGACGGTTTTCAAGGCCCTTTGACAATGTCGTGGATCAACAGTCAGAAGGAATTGCAGAAAAAGATTGTGGCCCGCGAACGCGAACTCAACATGAAGCCTGTGCTTTCAGGTTTTTCGGGACACGTTCCGCAATACATAGCCGAAGCCTACAACACGATCAAAATCAAGAAAAATCCATCGTGGCGCGGTTTCCAATCCACCTATTTCCTTGACCCGAGCGAACCGCTTTTCGCCCAAATCCAGCAGAAATTCATCGAAAAGCAAACGGCACTTTATGGTTCAGACCATCTTTACGCCGTCGACCCATTCAACGATATGGACCCACAAAGCTGGATGGAAGATTATCTCATGAAAACATCTCACAACATCTATGAGTCGCTGTCAAAAGCCGATTCGTGCGCCAAATGGGTGCAGATGGGCTGGATGTTCTATCGTCAAAGCACACTTTGGAATACCGAACGTATGAAGTTATATTTAGGCGGTGTTGAAAATCGCGAAGATCTCATCCTGCTTGATTATTACTGCGAAAATACCGAAATCCATAACGAAACCGATAATTTCTTCGGCTATCCTTTCATTTGGTGTTATTTGGGCAACTTTGGCGGCAACACCAAATTATCAGGCAACATTTATCAGCTGAATGAAAAAATAAACGGTCTGTTTGGCATGAACGCGAACCCATCTGGCGCCATCAATATGCAAAAAGGCAAACCTAATGGTAATGGCAAGCAAACTGGCAAACCTAACACCAAATCTAAACCTGCAGGGAAAAGTGCCAGCCAGAAACAGAAAGATATTAGTAGAGGAACAACAATTTCCAATTTGACAGGCATTGGCGCCACTCTGGAAGCGCTTGATTGTAATCCGGTTATGTATGAATTCCTTTTCGAGCGCGTATGGCAAAAGGACGTAGATGTTGAAGCCTGGATGAAAGACTGGTCGGCAACACGTTTCGGCAAGGAAAACGAAAATGCCGATGCCGCATGGCAGTTGCTGAGCAAAAACGTCTATACCAATTGGGCCTACGATGTGAAAGATTCAAAGCTGATGGAACGTCCTGCTTTCCCTGTCAAAAACAATGACAAAAAAGCAAAACCGACTTCAAGAAGGAAAAAGGAACAATTTGTTTTCAGCAACGACTCTTTGCTCGCTGCTTGCCAGAACATGCTGAAATCCAAGTCGAAGCGCGACAGCTACAATAACGACCTAGCTGTGTTCTATTCACAATGGATGGCCAACTATTTCGAAGAAATCTACAACCAATTCATTGAAGCCTACAACGCCAAGGACTTAAAGCAAATGAAAGCAATAAAGAAGCAAGCCAATGAACTTATCGACGATGCCGATGCTTTGCTTTCAACTCAGTCTTCGATGCTGCTGGGCAGATGGCTTAATGCAGCCCGCAACATGGGCACGACAGCTGCTGAAAAGGATTATTTCGAGAAAAACGCCCGCACCATTCTCACCACTTGGGGCAGCAACGAGTCAAACGATTACGCCTGCCGTATGTGGGGCGGACTGGTCAAAGGCTACTATGGTCAACGCTGGAACATGTTTTTCGATGCCGCCATCAATGCCGTTGAAAACAATCGCTCGGTGAATCGTGTCCAACTTAATAAGGATTTGATCGCCTTCGAACAGCAATGGGCCGACCAACACGACACTTATCCTACGGAGCCTCAGGGAAATGCAGCAAAGATTGCTAAGAAAATCAACAAGAAAATCAACAAGTATTATGTAAAGGTAAAAGCTGCCAAGCAGAAGGAACTCAGCGATGCAGACAAGCTGAAAAAAATGGAAAAGGAGAAAGCTGAAATTGAAAAGAAGAAGCCATCGGCAAAACCTTCTAACACTAAACCAACAAATCCTAAGCCTAATGGTGGCAACCCTGAGAAGAAATAAATTGACAACACAATAACAAAAATCAGGCTGGCATGCCAGCCTGATTTTTTCATATTAAACTGTCAGTTTTATCTGCTGCGGCTTGATGAACCGCTTCGGCTTGAAGAGCTTGAGGAACTTGAAGAACTGCGGCTGCTTGAACTTGAACTGCTACTTGTGCCCGTTCTGCCTGAGCTTGACGAATTGCCGCTGCTCGGACGGTTCACGTTGCCTGAACTGCTGCTTGTACCGCTATTGTTCGGGCGGCTTGTGCTGCCGTTATTCGGGCGGTTCACATTGCTGGAGTTGCTGCCTGAACTTGGACGGCTTGAGCTTGATGAGCTTCCGCTGTTTGGACGGCTTACGTTGCTGGAGCCATTGTTAGAGTTACTATCTGGACGTGTTGTAGCACCATTCTGGTTGCTGCTTGTGCCACTATTATTCGGGCGAGTCGTTGCGCCATTTCCATTCAGGTTGTTGGTAGGGTTCGGACGAACCGTAGCACCATTGTTTGAGCCGCTGTTGGCATTTGTGTTGCCATTGTTTTCGCCGTGTGAACTCATGCTGCCAGGTGTGTTCGAGCCATTCGGGCGGACCGTAGCCTGTGAGTTGCCGTTGATTGGAGCATATCCCTCACCATAGTGGTCTGGGTGATTCACCGGATAACCGCCGTTGTTGAAGTGGTAG
>CALGBV010000146.1 GCA_937884015.1 uncultured Bacteroidales bacterium | reverse complement strand
CTGCCTGGCGGGCTTCCCGTTTGAATCCAATCGACTGCCTGCGTTACGAATAGCATGATCAGGATTCCTTTCAAAGTTTTGGACTTTACCTGTTTTTTTCATTGTTGAAGCGAATCTCAGTTCTTCTTGATTTTTGAAATCACCCATAGCAGAACGACAGCACCGACAACAGCAACAGCCAGCTGTGCGATGAATCCGCCAGTAGAATTAATTCCCAAAAGGCCAAAAAGCCAGCCGCCGATTGCACCACCTGCAATACCGACAAGAATTTCAATCAACAAACCCATGCCGACATTCATGATTTTGCCAGCCAACCAGCCAGCCAAAGCTCCAATTAAGATTGACAGTAAAATACCCATAATAATTTGATTTTTAATACATTATTTTAATCCATTAGTTTTCTTATATTCTTCCAGTTCAGCGTTTTGCTGCTCGATGTAATCGAGGATTTCGTCACGACCGACTTTCTTTTCCGATGAGGTGATGAAAATAGGCGGCAGTTCCTCCCAGTCTTCCAAAAGGCGCTTCTTGTAAGCCTCGACATTGGTGCTCAGTTCCGCTTTCGAAAGTTTGTCGGATTTGGTGAATACAATCACAAAAGGCACTTGGTTCTCGCCCAACCATTCCATGAAACCGATGTCGCTGTTTTGCGGTTCGATGCGCGAGTCAACCAGTACGAAAGTCGTCATCAGGTTGCGGCGACGCGAAATATAATTGTTCAGCATGACGCGCCAATCGTCGCGCATTTTCTTCGACTGCTGTGCAAAGCCATAACCCGGCAAGTCGACCAGATACCATTCATCGTTCACAACGAAATGATTGATTGTTATGGTTTTACCAGGCTTCGACGAAGTCTTCGCCAAGTCCTTGCGCTGCACCAGCATATTAATTAAGGAAGACTTGCCCACGTTGGAACGGCCTATGAAAGCATATTCAGGCATGTTGTCCTTGGGCAACTTGTCAAATTTGGTGTTGCTACACAAAAAATAGGATTTCTTGATGATCATCTGTTGAAAATGAATTTTTCGTTTTTCTCATACGTCAAGTGACGTTCTATCTTATCTTTATACATATCGCTGATTGTGAGCAATATGCCAGTCTCTTCCACATTGCCAAAAGGCGGATTCAAGGCTGTGCCGAAACTCCGCATGGTGGCCGAAAGACTCATGTAGGCATTGACCAACGGCGGCACAAACGCACCCCTGTCACGGACATTTTTCGTCAGGATTTTGAAGTTATCGCGGTAGGAACCAGCGGTAAAAATGGCTTCCAGTTCCTTCTCGTCCATCATGATTGGCAAGTCGAATTCAGGACGCGGCCTCAGCAGATTATCCGGGTCAGGAAAATGCTTTTTCATGAAATAAAGGATCATGTCGCGCGACTGACGGTCCAGCTGCGGATACATGGTGACCTTGCCGAAATAATACATTGCCTCAGGATAAAGATCGTGCAACGAAGCCAATCCATCCCACAGGTTATCAAGCGAATACATACCTTTTGCAAGACTCTTCGACGGCTGATATTCAGGCTGGACAAACGAGCGTCCCAGTTCCAAAGTGTAAGGCAGATAATCCTTCACGAAACGCTCGGAATAATGGAACAGTTCGGCGGTAGGCGTGTTGACCTGACCATCGGCATTAATCGGGAGTTTGTCACAAAGAAGGAAACGGTAACCGCCTACAATAGCCTTGTCGGCAGGATTCCACACGATAAGCTGATGGAAATAGTTTTCCTCGCAGAGGTCAAACGCATCGAGGTCGCAATCGAGACCCGTGCCACCGCCCGAAGCGCGGAAACTGATTTCGCGCAAGCGCCCCACTTCGCGCATAGTGTTCGGGGCATTATGCGCTGAGAAAACATAAATCTCGTTGCCCCTGTTGTTCGTTTTGCGGAACAGCTTTTCGGGAGTCAACTCCTTCTCTATCAGTTCGACAGGAATAGGATCAATAATATTCCGCATCATATTTCATATTCTTTTTGAGGGTCAAAAACCTGGTTAGGATCATTAGGCAAGTTGTAGGAAAACCTTCTGAGTTTCTCAGCCCATTGCGCATCGGTGAAACGATGATCGAAAGTCTGATAAGGTATCGGTTTCCCGAAAGTGATGGTCATAGTCTTGTTACGTTGCTTGAACATTTCGTCGACGAGGAAGGCCATTTCGATGTTCACCTTGATATGCAAGAACTTACGGACACGCGCCAAGTTGTAGAAAAACTCCGAATTGCGGCCATCGACATGAACCGGCACAATATCACGCTGATAAGCCTTCGCCTTGGTGACAAAAGTCTTTTTCCAGTCCAAATCCATGATTTTTCCGCCTTTTGTCTTGCGCGAGCAAAGGCCGAACGGAAAATAGCAGACCGTGCTGTCGCCCGAAAATGCCTCGTTGAAAACACGGATGTTCTCCTTCTTGTTCTCCAAATCGCTGCCAACCTTATTGACAGGAATGAAAAGCGGCCTCAGGTTGGGCAAGAAAGTAAGGAAATCGTTGACCGGCGTAATCACTTTGCCGCAATGATTCCCGACCGAGCCTATCAGCGCCATGCCGTCCAACCCGCCCATAGGATGATTGGATGCTACCACAATGCGCTGACTTTCCGACAGATGTTCTGCACCATTCAATATCAGATTAAGATTGAATTCCTTCAAAAAAGCATTGACAAAATCCACACCTTCCAGATTCTGATATTTCAGGAGGATGCAATTCATTTCATCTTCGTGCAGCAGCCGCTGAACTTTCCGGAAAGCCCAATCAGGCATGTGCTTCATCAACTTAGGCACCTTTGCCGTGAACACTTTCCGCAAGTCGATTACCTTTTCTTGAGCAGTTTCCATAAAAAACGCTACGATTTAAACGTACAAAAATAGGAAAAAAGCAAGCACAATGCTTTTTTTTGATAAAATCTAACTCAAACCAAAAGTTTTCCTTACGAAACATGATTAATCCACACACTTCAGTTTCACTCATCATCCGTATAATAAATTGAATATCAATAAATTCACAATGACCGTTCATAACTTCAGGCCAAAACGCGCAAAAAAGTGGGGAAAAATGCAATTTGGTGGGAAAAAATGCAGTACTTTTACACCGTGAAAATAAAGACAAGAAAATGAGCTACCCAGTAGGATATTTCGAATGCAAACTCGACTCAAAAGGCCGCCTTTTGATTCCTTCCGATTTCAAGGAACAAATGGGTGAACAGGTTGAGGAAGGCTTCGTGCTACGTCCTGCAATGAACAGCAAAGACCATTTTCTTGAACTTTACACGCACCAGGATTGGGACAACATGCAGAACGAACTGAAATCGAAAGTGAACCGTTTCAATCCTGCACATTTGGCGGCACTTAGAGCTATCAACGATGGTGCGCGTTTCATAAAACTTGACGCATCTGGGCGATTACAGATTCCAAAAGACCTGATTGTCAAAGGTTTCCTAAACAAAGAAGTCGTCATCTCTTCCGAAACGCTGAAGATGGAGATTTGGGACCGAGACCTTTACAACAAGGCCATGAATGCCGTCGACAACGAGACCGTTTTGAAGACGCTTCAAGAACTCATTCAGTAAAAAGGAGGGCCACACGATGTATCACAATCCAGTCATGTTGAACGAGTGCATCGAGGGCATGAACATTAACCCTCATGGTGCTTACGCAGACGTCACTTTTGGTGGCGGCGGCCATTCGCGCGCCATTTTGGAACGCCTTGAAGACGGTCATCTTTACGCTTTCGACCAAGACGAAGATGCAGCTAAGAACGCTTTCGACGACCCACGTTTCACCTTCATTCCGCAGAACTTCCGCTATTGCAAGAATTTCCTGCAACTCTACAACGGAGGTCCCGTTGATGGCATTTTGGCCGACTTAGGCGTTTCGTCCCATCAGTTCGACACACCCGAAAAAGGCTTCTCAACACGCTTTGAAGGACGCTTAGACATGCGCATGAGCCAGACCAACCCGACGGATGCTGCCGTAGTGGTCAACACTTACGATGCCGCCACATTGACCCGTCTGTTCAGCCTTTATGGCGAGCTGCAAAATGCCCATCTCATTGCCAACGACATCATCATGGCACGAAATGCCGAACCCATCGAGACGACGAGTCAACTGAAAGCTGCCGTCGAGAAGCGTCTGCCGAGAGGCAAGGAGAACAAAGTGCTGGCACAGATTTTCCAGGCCTTGCGCATCGAGGTCAACCAGGAGCTGGAAGCCCTCACACAATTCCTCAGTCAATGCGCCGACATCGTGAAGCCCGGAGGCCGCATCGTCATCATGTCGTACCATTCGCTGGAAGACCGTTTGGTGAAGAATTTCTTCAAGACCGGCAACGCCGAAGGCAAGGAAGAAAAAGACTTTTTCGGCAACCTGCTTACACCTTATAAATTAATAACTCGCAAGCCAATCGTTCCGAGCGACGACGAAATTGCCGCCAACAGCCGTGCAAGAAGATATTTGAGATATATATTTTAATAGCAAAGGTAAAATATGTTCATTTTCTTGGGAATTTAAATGATTATGGAGAAAAACAACAAGAAAAACGGTGGTTTCAAAGACGTGCTGAACGGAAGTTTCCTGACGAAGAAGACATTCTCGGAACTTTTCGCCTTCATGTTCTACGTAGGAGTTTTGCTCATGGTGCTCATCACCAACACCTACCTCGCCGAAGAACGCACCCGCGAAATTGCGAAAAACGCCAAGGAACTGAACGACCTTCAGGTTGAATACATACAACTTAAGTCAGCCATCATGCAAAACTCGAAGCAATCGGTGTTGGCAACTCGGCTTGCACCCTACGGCATCAAGGAAACCACTGAGCCGCTAAAGAGAATCACTATGGAATAAAACGCAGAAAAACAAACAATTAAACAATATAAAGATTATGAGTTCCGAACCAAGAACAGAAAGTTTAAGAAGATCCTACCTGATGTATGCGGGGGTACTCCTTTTTGCCATTGCCATCATCGTGAAAATCGTTATTGTCCAGACAAAAGACAGTAAGGAACTTATCGACTTGGCAGAGAAAAAGGAGTACCGCGTCAGGGAATTGGAAGCCTCAAGAGGAAACATCCTTTCCTACGACGGCAGGCTGATGGCTACTTCGGTGCCAGTTTTCGACATCTATTTTGACGCCAGTGTCGTCGACATGGAATTGTTCAGAAACAACA
>CALGBV010000145.1 GCA_937884015.1 uncultured Bacteroidales bacterium | reverse complement strand
CGACAGGCACTGCCACTTGGACTGAACATCGTTATGAAATCACCGAGGGCGAGCACACTTTCAAGTGGGCTTACACCAAGGACAGTTCCGTCAACTCGGGCGAAGACCGCTATTATGTGGATAACATCAATTTCAGTTTCCAGGAAGGTAAGGGCTACGGTCTAACCGACCCTGAAGGCCGTGCTTTTTCGCATTACCGTGTCTATCGCACCGACTGCTACAACATGGGCGAATATACCCTCGAAAACACTGAGGTCTTGTGCTGCGAACTGCACGACACGCTTTTCCTCGATGTGTCGTTTGCTGACCTTGAACCTGGCGTTTACAAATGGGGTATAGGCTGCGTGTATGCCGGTAACCGTCAGACCCTCGATTCAACCCTTCAGGAACCGCGCGAATCACCCATCACTTGGTCGAATTGCCTCGACAAGAACATGTATATCGGTCCAACCACTTGCGAAGCAGGTGCGCCAATCCGAGGCGAATACATTTATAATGATGAAGATGATACATGCGGCGCTTTGGTCTCTTGGGGCGCTGCAAAGTCGCGTTCCAACTTGGTGAAATACAATGTCTATCGTTCTTCCGATGGTAATGATTACACCCGAATCGCTCAAGTCGATGCGGTCGAAGGTCAGGACTATTACGAATATTTTGACGCATCGCCAATCGGCACCTATTATTATCAGGTTACAGCCTTGTATGACGATGATTGCGAATCAGACCCGGCATCGAGCGAAGCCGATCCAGACCTCAATTATGTTCTCATAAACATTACAAATGTTGTGGAAAACAGCAATGGTCGCATGGCCATCTATCCAAATCCGACTCATGACGTTCTTATTCTGGAATTGCCTGATGCAATGGAATATAGCATCATCAATCTGACGGGACGAAAGGTGAAGGAAGGCCTCGTGAAAAATGCGTCTGAAACTACTATTGACGTCTCTGATTTGCCGGCTGGCATGTATTTCATCACGGTGGGCAATGAAACCCGCAAGTTTGTGGTGAAGTAAGACAGATAGGAATTAACCTAAAAAGCCATAATCAAATTGCACTGTCAATTGGGTTATGGCTTTTTTTGTGTTTATCAATGAATTTGCAACTCTAGTAAATTTGTGGCTTAAAACTACATTTCCGAAAGATATTTCTTTGCTTCCGGCCCTTCATTGAAAATCAAGTCCAAAATGCTCAAGTCGGGAGCGAAAGGATATTTGTTGCAAAAAACCTGATAGTAAGGCGGAAACTGTAAGCCCAAATCGACATTCTTTGAGGAAAGCAAGTCGCGGAAATCGTGTTCCGTTTCGTGGACATAATCCGTTGAATAAGCGATTTCCTTATTGAGTTTCAACATCTTGAAAACGGCTTTCAGTGCGGCATCGTTGACGTCAATGAGTTTCTCAAACTTAGTTTCAAAAACAGGCGCAATGTAACCGTAATAATGGTCAAAATAAGGTGAGGCCTTGTAAGCCGACTCTAAACAGCGGCGGTGAATCTGCTGCCACGGCTCGATAGGACTAATGTCCATGTCCTTAGTCATGGTGTGGTTGCCATTCACTTTCTTGACGGGAATGCTCAAGGATTGCACGCCGTTGGCGGTCATCACCTGACAGCGGTTGCGGAAAGTCTGCTTGTGGTAGGTGTCCCAAATCTCGATGACGGGTTGCCCGGCTTGCAGAAGCAGTTTCATGTAGCCGATGCTCGGGAAATATGCGGTGGGAAATAATGTGCTCATTTTTTTAGGTTATCAGTTATCGGTTTTCAGTTATCAGTTGTCAGTTTTTTACAGTAACTGAAAAACTGTAAACTGTAAACTGAAAACCGAAAACCAAACTCATTTCAGCAAGTTGTTCTCAATAATCTGCTTGTACTGCTGTTCGCTCAAAGCGCCGACTTGTTTTGATGGTTGTCCTTCTTTCGGAATGAAAAGCACGGTGGGGATGCTGCTGACGCCGAATGTGGCGGCCAGTTTCGGTTCTTGGTCAACATCGATTTTGTAAACGATGAGTTTCCCGTCGTATTCTTTCGCCATTCTTTCCATAATAGGGGAGACCTTGCGGCAGGGACCGCACCAAGTGGCATAGAAATCGACGACGCAAGGCAGTTTGCCTTCGTATTTGAAAGTGTTCGGACTCTTTTCAAAGTTCCAGACTTTCTTGACGAATTCCTTGTAAGTCAGATTGATGACTTTGGTCTCTTCTTTTTCCTGGGCGAAGATGTTTGCTGAGAATGCAAAACAGATTAAGGTAAGGATGATGGCTTTTCTCATTGTGTTCAAATTTTAATTGGGCAAAAGTAAGAATATTTTTGAATAAGTTCTATCTTTGTGGCATAAATCAAATTTTGTAATTATGTTACTCGTTAATATCAAGGAACTTGTAGGCATCGAAGAGGAAGGCCGCCTGATGAAACGTGGCACCGAGATGTCGGAAATCGGAAGAATAAAGAATGCATTTCTGTTGACAAAAGGAAAGAAAATCGTCGACTATGGCACGATGGATTCGCCTGAATGTAAACGCTATCTGTCGGAAAACCGCCGCATTATCGATGTCAGCGGCAGTCTGGTCATGCCTTGCTTCTGCGACTCGCACACGCATCTGGTCTATGCCAACTCGCGCGAACTGGAGTTTGTCGACAAAATCCGTGGCTTGAGTTACGAGGAAATCGCCAAACGCGGCGGCGGCATCCTCAATTCGGCCAAGGCAACGGCGGCAGCATCGGAAGATGAATTGTATGAAACCGCCATGGAACGTCTGAACGAAATCATGCACTATGGTACGGGTGCCGTCGAAATCAAAAGCGGTTACGGCTTGACCACCGAAAGCGAATTGAAACTGCTGCGTGTCATCCGTCGCCTGAAGGAAAACTCGCCTCTGACCATCAAGTCGAATTTCTTGGGCGCGCACGGCATCCCGATGGAATATCGTGGTCATCAGGAGGATTATGTCGATTTGGTTATCAACGAGATGATTCCGTTAGTGGCCTCTGAGGATTTGGCCGATTTCATCGATGTGTTCTGCGACCAGGGTTTCTTTACTTGCGAGGACACCGAGCGCATTTTAATGGCGGGTATTAAATATGGTATGCGTCCGAAAATCCATGCCAACGAGATGGCCGTTTCGGGCGGCGTGCAGGTGGGCGTGAAATATGGCGCCATCAGCGTCGACCATCTGGAGCAGATGGGGCAGGCTGAAATCGAGGCTCTCAAGGATTCCGAAACCATGCCGACCATTTTGCCAGGCTGTGCTTTCTTCTTGAATCTTCCTTTGTCACCGGCTCGTGAGATGATTAAAAATGGTCTGCCGGTTGCCATGGCTTCCGATTTCAATCCGGGCACTTCGCCATCGGGCAATATGCAGCTGGTGCTTTCCATGGCCAGCATCCGTTATCGCTTGACGCCGGAAGAAGGCCTGAATGCCACCACTTTGAACACTGCCTACGCTATGGGTGTGAGCGATGAACTGGGCAGCATCACGCGCGGCAAGATTGCCAACCTCATCATCACCCAACCGATGACGCAGTTGGAATACATGCCGTATTACTACGGCGCAAACAAAGTTGCCAAGGTGATTCTGAATGGCAAAATGATGTAAATTAAATAATTATGAAGAAAAATGTACTTTTGATTTTGTCTTGCATGGTGCTCATGTTGAGTTCATGCAGCAAGCGCTATGATTTCGACAACGTTCATGGCGTGGCCATGGATGGCGAAATTCTGACACCGCTTGCCACGGCGTCGTATACGCTTGAAAGTCTGATGGAGCGTTTCAAAATCGATACTTTGATGAATTTCGATGAGGATGGCGGTATGCATTTCGTGTTCAATTACGATTTTGAAGATGCCGTCGACGGGAAAAATATTCTCTATTTCAAGGATATTGATGTCAATGCGGAGTTTTCAATTCCCAATCCGTATCCGTTTGTGTTGCCCGAGCCGATTGACACGACTTTGGTGTTCACGCAGACTGTCAATTTGAAATCGGATTACATTGCCGTGCTGATGGCAGAAATCCGTTCAGGCCGATTCGATTTTGAAATTTCATCTAATGTTGTGGGCATCAGTCAATTGGTAATCCGTTCTTCTGAAATCAAGGATGCTGATGGAAATGACATGTGCCTGTTTTATAATCCTTCGGCGGGTCAGGATGGCTTCGATTTGGAAGGCTTGCGCTACGAAACTGAAGAGGAAAACACGGTGAATCTTACGTACGAAGTGAGTCTCGTTTTGCAGAATTTCACCGAGCCTGAGCTGAATTTCGCTGCGATGCTGCACATTACCAACCTGCGCGTCCGTGAAATGATGGGCCGCGTGACGGATTATTCTTCACGGAACCGTTTCGACACGACGTTTAATCTGTTCCCAAACAAAATCGAAGGCGTGGCGGGCGTTTGCGATGCTCACATCAAGTTGCTGGAAAGAAACGGCTTCGAAATGGCTGCAAGGCTTTGCATCGACACGGCCTTGGTTTCTGGCGAAGGCGTGCCGCCTTACGACATTTTCGCTCAGATGCCTGTCGCCATCGACATTCCGAAATCGACGGGCTTCAACGAAGTTTTCAATCAGAGTGTGCGCGGCAATCTCAACATGGTTTCGAATCATGCCTGTGCTTCGGGACTGTTTGCATTGAATCCTGATGGACTTTCAGAAATCGTTTACGTTAGCGACACTTCCACAATCGATGTGAAAGTTGAAGCCGACATTCCGTGTGCTTTCAATGTGCAGAATGTTTCGTATCAAGATACGGTAAACATGAAGTTTTCGGAAATCACTTATCCCGAAATGATTCAGGAAATTAATCTCGATTTGGAATTTCTGACGGATTTGCCTTTCAATTTTGGCGTCAATGTGTTTATGTTTGATTCGCAAAACCAAGTGATTACGGATACTTTGGCTTCCAATGCAAGGATAAATGGCTCTTTCGATGGCACGTTGAAAGCATCGCAATTGGTTGTGAAGGTTACGGAAGACCGCGTGAACAAGGTGCTGAATTCCGACCGCATCATACTGAATTTCATCCTCGATACCGATGCTCGCGATGTGGTGCTGAATCTGAAGCAGTGCCTCGATTTCACTTTGAAGGCGGATGTGAAGTATAACGGAATTGTCGAATTTTCAAATGATTAAGCCATGAAGAAATTAAAGATTTTCAGTATAGCAGTTTTGACTTTCGTGTCGGCGATGGCAGCCGCACAAAACGTTTCGCCTGTCGATTTCATGGACACGAATCCTTATCAGTTGAGAAATAATCCTTCGGCGGTGATGCCTTACGACAGTCATTTTTCCCTGGTTGTCGGCAACCTTTCTGGTGATTTCCGCAACTTGGATTTCCGTTTGAAAAATGCGTTCGTTTATGATAACATAGGCCGTCCTTCAATCGTTGATTTGAAACAACTTGCCAACAGCCTGAATCCGGTGAATAGCATGAATTCCGCTTTCGATATGGAAGTTCTGGGCTTTGGACGCAAGTCACGTCATGGCTATGTGACTTACAGTCATCGCATTCGTTTTCAGTCGGCTTGCGACTATAGCGACGATTTGTTCCAGTTGGCAGCTTCGGGCAATGCGGCTTTTGTCGGTGAAAACAATCCTGCTGACATGAAAATGGACATGAACCTGATGGCATTTCAGGAGTTTGCCTTGGGCTATCAGATTTGTCCGACCGAAAA
>CALGBV010000144.1 GCA_937884015.1 uncultured Bacteroidales bacterium | reverse complement strand
GAAAATCAAATAGGTCAGGCTAATAGTTCTGATGAACCATTATTTTCACCTTGAAATAGATCGTTTTTATTCGAAAGTTACAAGTGGAGTATTCTCCTTGATAGCCTCGCCTTCCTCTACGAGGATAGACTTAACGACACCATCACGCTCGGCTGTGAGATTGTTGTTCATCTTCATAGCCTCAAGCACAACGAGTGTGTCGCCTTCCTTTACCTGCTGACCAATTTTTGCAAGAACTTCGATAACAGTTCCTGGAAGTGGAGAGCGCAATGCGTCCTGCAGTTCGTCACCACCTTCTGATGGCTTTGCTGCAACAGGTTTAACTACTACTTTCTTCTTTTCTACTGCTGGTTCTGGCTCACGCACCACAGAGTAGGTTTCGCCATTTACTGTAACGGCGATAGTTCCATCAGCGGCAGGAGTCTCAACTGATACTTCATACTTATTGCCGTTGATCTGATATTTATACTGCTTCATGTCTAAACTTTTGCTGTCATCTTTGCTGCCTTTGAAGACCATTCAGAATCTCTTGCCACGATAGTGAGCTTTCCTGACTCACTATCGTGCAAGTTATATCCGAGGTCGTCATGCAATGCCATAGCGATGGCAGCATAAACTTCGTTGTTCATTATTGTTGTTGAATAGTGTTTGTTTGATTAAGGAATAATGTTTGAAAGTATCATTGGTATGACAAACAAACCTTAATCCTTAATCCTCTAATCCTTAATCCAAATTACATAGGAATACATCCGTGCTTCTTAGCTGGCAATGACTGACGCTTTGTAGCGAGCTGAGCCAATGCGCGGCAGATGCGGAAACGGGTGTTGCGTGGCTCGATGACATCATCGATGTAGCCGTACTTGGCAGCGTTGTAAGGATTGGCGAACTGGTCGTTGTATTCCTTCTCCTTCTGGGCGATGAACTTAGCCTTCTCGTCGGCGTCGGTGATTTCCTTCAGCTGACGGCCGTAGAGAACCTCGGTAGCACCGCTGGCACCCATAACGGCGATTTGAGCCGTAGGCCAAGCGTAGTTGATATCGCCACGGAGTTGTTTGCAACTCATGACGATGTGTGCACCACCATAGCTCTTGCGGAGAGTGACGGTCACCTTGGGCACCGTAGCCTCACCGTAGGCGAACAGCATCTTGGCACCGTGAACAATGACGCCGTTGTACTCCTGACCTGTGCCAGGGAGGAATCCGGGAACGTCAACGAGAGTGACGATAGGAATGTTGAAAGCATCGCAGAATCGGACAAAACGGCCACCCTTACGGGAAGCGTTGCAGTCCAACACACCGGCCATTGCCTTGGGCTGGTTGGCAACAATACCTACGCTAACGCCACCAAAACGAGCAAAGCCGACCACCAGATTGGGGGCGAACTTCTCGTGAACCTCAAGGAACTTACCGTCGTCAACGATAGCGTTGATGACATCCTTCACATCGTAAGGTGCGTTGGGGTTCTCGGGGATGAGAGTGTTGAGACTGTCTTCGAGACGGTCGATGGGGTCCTCAGTAGGCATGTAGGGGGCCTCCTCGAAATTGTTGGAGGGAATATAGCTGACGAGGTCGCGAATAAGAGCAATCGTGTCTTCCTCTGTCTCACCGACGAAATGAGCCACACCGCTTTTAGTTGCGTGAACCATAGCGCCGCCCAGCTTGTCAACGGTGACATCTTCACCAGTGACGGTCTTCACCACCTTTGGGCCAGTGAGGAACATGTAGCTGTTCTCTTTGGTCATCATGATGAAGTCGGTCAGTGCGGGACTATACACAGCACCACCGGCACAAGGGCCAAAGATAGCGCTAATCTGAGGTACAACACC
>CALGBV010000143.1 GCA_937884015.1 uncultured Bacteroidales bacterium | reverse complement strand
TGAATAGTCGGCATTTTAATTTGTTAGGTTTAATTTATTAGTTTATTACTCCCTCTCACGAGGACTATTTTTATCAAACACAAGCCAAATCTGCTCGAAGGCACCGCTTTCAAGATGTAGTTGGGAAACACAATAAGCCATACGGCTTAGAAGTCTATAAACCCACGATGCAATGTAAACGCTTGACTTTTATTGTCTTACATCGTGCAGAAACCTATCACGTTTAACTTATCAGGTTCCTAACTATATCATTTTCAAGGGTAAACCCTCTTTCAATTCAGCGCGGCAAAAGTACAACATTTTTCAATACGATGAACATTAATTAGACTATTTTTTCAAAGAAAATATCATTTTCACTATAAATCAGCAAGTTAAACATAAATCAGGAATTGTTTTTTCTGCATCAATGCAATCCAGAAAAGCATAATAGCCGGTAATTAATGACACATTTGTGACAATTGGCATTTTTGGAAAAGCACATATTCAATTTCCGATGTTTTTTCAATGCCCGATTGCCTTTTTGCTGGCTGCATATATATAATAAGCTGGCTGCATATATATAATAAAAGGTGTAAAAGTTCCTGAAGCCCAATTTGCGGCAATTAGTATTTTAAAAGCATAACTGGATTTTTTCTATCTTTGCGGCGATGAAACTGAAACATCTCATATTGTCTTTCGCCGTGTTTGCGGCTTTGTTTTCCTGCACAAGGACAAATGCTCCGTTGCCTGAAGAAGACATGCTTTATCGCGTGGAGTGCTTCTATCAGCAGAATCCCGACAGCGCCTTGCAGATTCTCGACACGCTGAATGTTTCGGTGCTTTCGGAAAGGGAGCAGGCTCATTATTGCCTGCTGAAAGCAAATTTGAAGGTCTTGGCACGGCAAAACGATACCGAAATGGATTCTCTTTTCCAAGTGGCCGCAAACTACTTTGTTGGAGGAAAAGACAAATATTATGAAGCCAAGACATATTTCAATTTGGCATGGCAATATGGTTTGAAAGGTGAAGGCAAACAGGCCATTCTCGACTATCGTTTGAAAGCTCTGCAAAGCATCGAGCAATGTGGCCATGTCGATGAACGCCTTATACGCTTTTCTCCCAACCCCACTGACGAAAAGAGCGAAATCGACCGCGTGAAATACGCCATCCATCAGCGTCTCGGAATGTCGTATGCCGCATCAGGCTATTTCAGGGAAAGCATCGGCCACCTGAAGCAAGCCGACAGTTATTATGCTGAAAAAGAGAGCACAAGAGACCGACTCATCACGGCATATCCTTTAGGAATGTCTTATCTGGCTGTCAATGAATACGACAGTTGTCTGATGTATTATCAGATTGGACTTCATTCCGCTGAAATGATTGGCGACACCATCGAGGCTTCATATTTTCACAAAGCGTTGTCCACATATTATCTCTATTGCTATGAGGCCCAGCATTATGAAAGCGAAGAAGACGGGGTGGCGCTGATTCGCCAAGCGGTTGATGAATGTCGTTCGGGGTTAGAAGTTCTGCGTTTCATCGACGAGGCACTTTCATATACCTACCGTCGCGAGTTGCTTGAAGATTTGTCGCAAGCCTATTTCGATTTGCAGCAATACGATTCCTGTGTCTATTATAGCCGGATGACTGAAGAAATAAGTGCTGAGCATTACAACTTCTCCACTCATTACAAACGCCTATACCAATCCTACAAAGCCCTTGGTGACGAAACGAATGCAGCCGTTTATGCGGAAAAACTGATAGAAAACGGCGCCAATGACGGTGCCGAGCGGAAAGTCGTTGCCGAGGTAAAGGCCGAATACGACAAACAGCAGGAACTGCAGCGTGTGGAAAGCGAACAGCAATTGAAACGCTATCGCCTTTATCTTTGGATAGCCTTGTTGACCATCTTGCTGATGGTGCTGTTTGGTGTGGCGTTTCGCTATCGCAAAAACAAAGAATTGGAAACGCTGAAACTCCACGAAGTGCAACGACAGTTGCAAGCTGAACTGGAAAAAACCACACAGCACCAAAAGGAAATGCTGCAGCAAAGGGTTTTGTCGATGTACCAATCGGGGGTCGGCGACAGGTTGCGGCTTATTATGGATGAGTTCGAAAACGCCTATCCGTCGTCCTTGATAAAATTGAAGCAGGCTTGCCCCAATTTGAACGACACCGAGCTCCGCATTGTCATTCTTTCATTCCTTGGCTTCCGCGCGAAAGAGATGGCCGACTTGTTGGGGCTGAAGGAAAACACGGTGACACAATACCGCTCAAACCTCAAGAAAAAAGCTGATTCCGATATTGTCTCCACCTTTGTCGGGCAATAAAAACCTATATTTTAAAGGTTTTCAATCTATTGTTTTTTAATTATTTACATTTTTATCAAGGCGTAAAAACCTATATCCTGACATTGTGATTGTTTTTTCGGCAATCATTTGCTATAGTTTTGCAAATTTATTACAATCACATCAAACCGATTAAAAATGCAATAAAATGGAAAAATCGAATCGATTCAAAATGAGAAAACCAGCAAAACTTTACACCCTGCTTGCGCTCCTGCTGTTGACAGGAAGTGTTACGTTGCAAGCGCAGAGACTTGAACCAGTGGAAATCTTCGAGTCGCCCATGATTGTCGCCTACCATTTTTGCCAATGGAATGAGAAGGAAGTCTTACTCAACGCAAATGTGTTGGGCGATGGACGCTACATCATCAGGATGGATGAAGACGGTAACGGTCTGGAAATGGACAGCTGGCTCCTTTATGACAACACCTGCTCATTCCTCACGGAAAGCAAGTTCTTCAAAGACAACGATGGCAAACCTTGCTTCTACTATGTGAAAGGCCCCGACAGGCCTATTTTGTGTAAGGTCACCATCTTGAATGATTTCGAACTCACCACTTTTGAGTTCCCTGACCCGTTTCCCATTCCAGAAGAAATCCCTCACGACAAGTGGTGGGATTTTGAATGGCTGCCCAATGACGACGGAAGCGTGTTTGTTTCTAGTTCTTATCTTGATAACAACATGAATGTGCATGTGATAGCGCGCTACAACGCGTCGGGTGAGTTGACCCACCAATGGACGGATGTCACCAACCGTGTTTATACCAGCTTGTTGCCGCCAAAGAAGGGAAACACGGGATGCCGCCTTGTGATGGAAGACCTCACTGCCAAGGATGTTAATTCGGAATGCGTCATTTTTGACGATAGCCTTAATGTGGTTGACATCAGGCACTGCATCTATTCGGTGGGCATCTATAGGCCTACTTATGAGTTTTTTGCCGTCCATCCTGAAACGGACATGGTTTATCTTATATCCGATGTCAGTTTCCCAGCTTTCAACGGTAACCCAAAGATAGGACAAGACGTATATATGAGCCAGTTTACTCCAGATTTCACTCAGACAAAGTACGTTATGGGACCTTATACTGTTGATGAACATGACCAAAAGGCAATGTGTGAAGCAATTGACTTTCACGGCGACAACATTTATATGTGCGGCTATATGAACATGATGGACTTCTACGGAGGTGACATTCGGAAGACGGAAAACTTTTATGTGGCTTTGTTTGACGGGAGCATGAACCTTAAAGGTGAAATTTACTACCATAATGATGCGCAAATGTTAACACCATTCAGCATTCATGCGCTTCCGTCCGGAGGCTGTTTGGTATCGACAAGCGGCTATGACCGTCAGACATTTGAGCAGCGACATTCAATTTTCAAGCTTTCTGATGAGATTATTTTAGATGTTGAAGAAGCCCACGCTGCAGGTTTCGCCGTGGCTATCGCCTACCCCAACCCGGGCGGCAGCGAGATGCACATCCGCACTATGGTTGAGAATGCCTCGGTTGAGGTTTACGACATGAATGGCCGCCTTGTGGCGCAGCAGCCTGTCACGGAAACCGAAACCGTACTGGATGCCACGGATTGGGCTGCGGGAACGTATATGTGGAAAGTGGTTTCTGATAAGGCCGAAATTGAGACGGGAAAGTGGGTGAAGGAATGATTTATTCTTTGTATTTTATTGGAAATCAAAATAGAAAGCACTAATTTTGCCACATTGTTCGCTTTGAATTTTGGCTAACGGACTTCAAGTCAAAATTACAAGCGAACTCCATTTCCTTGAGCCAGCGAAATGGAATCTAATAAAATAATGACAATCAAATAATTGAATACAATGAAAAAAATATCACTTTTACTTTTCGCCATCGCCTTGCTTTTCGGGGTTAAAGCTTTTGCGCAGGAAAATCTTTCTGTTGGCGGCAGCCTCTGCCCATTTATGGTTACCGTGCCTCAAGAATCTATTCCATCGCAATTTCCGTCTGTTGTCTCTGAAGAAGCAGACTGGCTCTATTATGGCAATGACGAATATAATACGAGCGTCGCTTATGCTCCTGTAGGAATTCCCTTTTCGTGGGCTGTATCGTTTCCTCCAACCAAACTTCAGGCCTATGATGGTTTCACTTTGACTCGAGTGGCGATTTACATAAAATCAATTTATAATGAGTGGGATTTGATGCTGCGTGTATATTATGGCAACAGTTATATGCCTCTTACACTGATGAGCGAACAATTGTTTGACATTACATCGTATCAGAATTATGATGGAATGATTGAAGTTGAACTGG
Source organism: uncultured Bacteroidales bacterium (assembly GCA_937884015.1). Classification (GTDB taxonomy): domain Bacteria; phylum Bacteroidota; class Bacteroidia; order Bacteroidales; family F082; genus Limimorpha. The sequence goes on along the minus strand of CALGBV010000143.1, from coordinate 19,179 downwards.
AACAACCTGTTGAAATTGACCCCAACCGAGATCTTTGGATAGTTTTTTCGGAACTTACCACAGGTTCCGAAACTTTTTCTGCAACAGCGTGCCAAGTTGACACATCAGAGGCAGATCCTAATGCGAGATGGATTCAAATTCAGGAGAATAAGTGGAATGATATGGCATCTTACAGTTCTTATTTTGAATGTTACCAGTTTATGATTTGGGGCTATGTAACCGATGACCCATTGGGCGTAGAAATACCGATAAGCAACAGGACCTTGGATGTTTACCCGAATCCGGGTGGCAACACGCTCAAGATTCGTTCTGCGCTGGAAAATGCACGTGTGGAAATTTATGATGTGTTTGGAAGAAAAGTGCATAAACAGGAACTTGCAAGGGAAACTACGGCCATCAACACGGAAAGTTGGACATCAGGAATGTATGTCTGGAAGGTGGTTTCGGGCGTTTCGACAGGCTCAACGACCCTTATTGAGAGCGGCAAGTGGATAAAGGAATAGGAAAATAATTCTATATTGCATTATATTTGAAAAGGTTGGCTCTTGCTTGGAGCCAACCTTTTCTTTTTGAAGTGCTCTTGTCCTACTATCCGATTAATTGACTATTTTTGCAGTTTGCTTTATTTTGGATATGTCTGCACCGAATGTTTTGATAGGGAAAATCGAACGCTTCGCTAAGAAGTTCTACCTTAATCGCCTGATACAAGGCGTTTTGGTTGGGGCTGTGCTTTGGATTGTGTTCTATCTGCTTATCAACGGATTGGAATATTTTTCCTGGTTTCCGCCGAAAGGCCGTTTCGTGCTTTTCCTTTTCCTGATGACCGGAAGTGCTTTTGTTGCGGTTTATTATTTCTTCATTCCTTTGGTCAATCTGATCCGGTTCCGTAAGAAAATGTCTGTCGAAATGGCGGCATTGCTTATTGGCAAGTTCTTCCCCGATATTCAGGATAAGCTGCTGAACACCATTCAGTTGTCTAATGATTTTGAGAGTGACAAGGACAACGAATTGTTGCTGGCTACCATCGAGCAGCGAACCGAAAGCCTCTCCCCTGTCAAGTTTACCGATGCTGTCGATCTGAAAGGCAACCTGAAATATCTGGCCGTGTTTTTCGGACTTTTGGCGCTGCTTTTGTGTTTGGTGATTTTCTTTCCGAAATTTGCCTTGCAGCCTACGCAGCGAATCGTCAATTACGAACAGCATTTTGAGAAACCCCTACCCTATCAAGTCGTTATCAATCAGTCGGATATTGAGACAACACAAGGTCAGGATGTGAAGTTCAGTATATCGGTGACGGGCGAAAGAATCCCCGATGCTTTCTTCGTGAAAAGCAGTCAAGGCCAGCAGATGATGCAGAAAAACTCGGTGAATGAATTTGAATACACCTTCAAAAACCTTTACAACGATTTGGATTTCAATGTCGTAGGTGGCGAATATTGTAGTCAAGACCTGCACATTACGGTGCATCCGAATCCGGCGCTTCTCTCCTATCGCTGCGACTTGCATTATCCCAATTACATTCATCGTGAAAATGAGACTTTAGAAGGCAAGACACGCCTGATTGTTCCGCAAGGCACACAAGTCGATTTTCACTTTTTCACCCGCGATGCTGAAAACGCATACGTTTTTGCAGATTCGTCGCGTATCGATTTGAATGTCAATGATAGCGAAGCTTTGTATTCCTTCTCGGCGGCTAATTCCGGCAAGTTCGATTTTCATTTGAGCAACGAATGGAATTCTAACATGGAACCTCTCGCCTTTTCCGTTGACGTGTTGCCCGATGCCTATCCTGATATTCGCGTCGAGTCTTTCGATGAGCAGCTTTCAACCGATGTTTATTTCTCAGGCCTCCTTACCGATGATTATGGTTTTACGAAGTTGACATTCAATTGTTTAATCAAGCATCCGCAGGAAAAGAATGTGATTAGGCCCATTGCTTTTGATGCTTCGCAGACGCGCACTTCGTTTTTCTATCATTTTAATATGGATAGTCTGGGTGTTTTGCCTGGTCAGGATATGGAAGTCTTTTTTGAGGTTTGGGATAACGATGGTTTCCATGGACCGAAATCGAAACGCTCCGAGACCTTCACTTATTACAAGCCATCCGAATCTGCTTTGGATAGCATTGCTGACAAAAATGCCGAAGACATTCTTGACAGGCTTTCCCAGAAATCGAAAGAGGCCGACAAACTGCAAAACGACATTGAGAAGATGCTTCAGGACTTGATTCAGAAGAAGGAATTAGATTGGTCGGACAAGGAAAGGATGAAGGATTTGATTGAAAAGCAGAATGAAATTCAGGAAGAATGGAACAAACTTCAAAAGGAACAGCAGGATTTGAAAGATTTCATGGAAAAGAACGAGGTTGCTAACGAAGATTTGTTGAAAAAACAGGAACAAATCAACAAGCTTTTCGACCAAGTCATTCCTGATGAGATGAAGAAACTGATGGATGAACTGCAGAAGATGCTCGATGAAATGCCCCGTGAGCAGATGCAGCAGATGATGCAGGACATTAAGAAAAACAACCAGTCGATGCAGGAAATGCTTGACCGCAATCTTTCGCTTTTGGAACAGTTGAAAATGGAAAAGGATTTGACCGATTTGGCGGAAAAACTGAATCAGTTAGGAGAGGAGTTGAAGAATCAGGAGAAAGGTAATCAAGATGGAGAAAAACAGGAAGGAAATGAGGATTCCCAGAAATCGGCAGAGGAAGCTAAGGAAGAGTTCAACAAGATGATGGACGAACTGGATGATTTGCTTGAGAAGAATAAAGACATCCAGCAGCCTTTTGATGTTGACAAGGACGAAGCCATGCAGGAAAGCATTGAGCAGGATTTGAATGACGCTTCACAACAGGAACAGTCGGGTCAGCAGCAGAAATCGCAGCAAAACAAACAGAAAGCAGGGGAGAAGATGCAGGAGATGGCCAATAACATGTTGATGCAGATGCAGGGCGGCGATATGGAGCAAATGGCCGAAGATGCTTATTTGGTGCGTGTGCTTTTGGAAAATGTGGTTCACGCTTCGCACGAGCAGGAAGACTTGATGACCGAAATTGGTAAAATGCGCACCGACGATCCTTCGCTTGTCGAAAAAATCATTACTCAAAAGGAAATCGCTGATAATTTTGCTATGGTTCGCGATTCCTTAAAGAGTATGGCCATGCGCCAGCCGATGATTCAGAATTTCGTTTTTGATGAATTGCATATCATTGAAGACCAAACTGGTTTGGCGATGGAGTATTTGAACAATCTGAAACTTTCCTCGGCTGTGAGAAATCAGCAGACTTCCATGATGTCTATGAACAATCTGGCCTTGATGTTGGCCGAATCGCTTGAGCAAATGGAAAGTTCAATGAATATGCAAGGTATGCCTATGCAAAGCAAACAATGCAAGTCTGGACAATCACAAAGTCTTCAGAACATGAAGCAGATGCAGCAACAGCTTGGCGAGCAGTTGAAACAGATGCAGCAGCAGATGCAACAGCAAAAACAGCAAGGGCAACCCCAATCCAGTTCGATGAGCGAGCAGTTTGCCCGCATGGCTGCTGAGCAGGAAATGTTGCGCCAGGGTATGCAGCAAATGCTCAAGGAAATGAAGGAAAACGGACAGTTGGGCGACGATGGTCTGAATGAGATTATCAAGGACATGGAAAAATTGGAGGAGGACCTCGTAAACAAGCGTATAACGCGCCAAACCATTGAGCGTAATAAGGAAATCGTTTCACGCATGTTGGAGTCGCAGAAGGCCCAGGAAAAGCGTGATCAGGATGAAACCCGAAAGAGCAATGAATTTAAAGGTTCGCAATTCGACCGCAAGATTGATGAATTTATCTATGAACAGAGCTTGAGGAAGAATCAGGAATTTCTGCGTAAGAATCCTATCGAATATGCGCCTTTCTATAAGGATAAAATCAACGAATACTATCTTCGTAAAAATACAAATTATTAGCAAATGATTCGTTTTCAGACCATTGATGTTGAAATGCCAGCCATCGATTATGATGAGGCAAAACTTTGGATTGACGATGTTGTCAAGCGACACGGCAAATCGGTAGGGGAGTTGTACTATTATTTTTGCAGTGATGATAAATTGTTGGAAATCAATCAGCAACGCTTAGGTCATGATTTTTATACCGATATTGTTACATTTCCTTTAACGGATTGTGAATCAGTTATTTCAAGCGAATTTTGTCTGAGTTTGGATCGTATTGCTGAAAACGCACAGACTTTTGGTCGCAGTTATGAAAGCGAATTGCACCGTGTCATTATCCATGGCGTCCTGCATCTGATAGGCTTCGACGATTTGACTGATGAAGACGAGAAAATGATGCGTTTGAAAGAAGAGGAATCTTTGAGTTTATTATTTAAATAATTCAGTATCAATTTTATAGAACTATTGTTTCATGTGAAACACGAGTAAGATGATTTTTGAAGAGTATGATATAATAGTGGTGGGAGCCGGCCATGCAGGTTGCGAGGCCGCTGCTGCTGCCGCAAATTTGGGCAATAAGGTTTTGCTCATCACCATGGACTTACGCCTGTTCGCTTCCATGTCGTGCAATCCTGCCATGGGCGGCATTGCCAAGGGCCAGATTGTGCGCGAAATTGATGCTTTGGGCGGTTATTCGGGCATTGTCTCCGACCGCACTATGATTCAATTCAGAATGTTGAACAAGTCGAAAGGACCGGCCATGTGGAGTCCGCGTTGCCAAAGCGACAAGATGATGTTCTCGGCTGAATGGCGCAGCATGTTGGAAAAAACACCTAATCTCGACTTCTGGCAAGATGCCGTTGTCGGTTTGCTTTTTGAGGGCGACCGGGTGAAAGGTGTGGTTACCAATATGGGTGGCGAAATCCATTCCAAGGCTGTCATTTTGACCAATGGCACTTTCCTGAATGGCTTGATTCATATCGGTGAGCAGCATTTTCCAGGCGGAAGAATGGGGGAGGTGGCAAGTTATGGCATCACCGAGCAACTCAAGGAAATGTGCTTTGAGGCCAAAAGACTGAAGACAGGTACGCCTGTTCGTGTTGACGGCAGAACCATAGATTTCAGCCGTCTCATCGAACAAAAGGGTGACGACGATGTGGTCGGTTTTTCCTATAACGAACCGTTCAAGATCACGAAACAACGCAGTTGCTGGATTGCCCATACTTCTTTGAAAGTCCACGATACCTTGCGTAAAGGTTTCAAATATTCGCCTATGTTTAATGGACGCATCAAAGGTGTTGGTCCGCGTTATTGTCCGAGCATTGAAGATAAGATTGACCGTTTTGCCGGAAAGGATGCACATCAGCTGTTTGTCGAACCTGAGGGATGGACCACTGAAGAATACTATCTGAATGGTTTCAGTTCGTCTTTGCCAGATTATATCCAATATGAAGCCTTGCGCCAAATTGAGGGTTTTGAAAACGCAAAGATTTTCCGTCCGGGTTATGCTATTGAGTATGATTATTTTCCGCCTGAGCAATTGCATCATTCGCTTGAAACACGGAAAATTCATGGTTTGTTCTTTGCTGGGCAGATCAATGGCACTACGGGTTATGAAGAAGCCGCTTGCCAGGGTTTGATGGCTGGTATCAATGCCCATCATCTGATTCATGATAATCAGCCGTTGGTTTTGTCTCGTTCCGAGGCATACATTGGCGTTTTGATTGATGATTTGATTACCAAAGGCGTTGATGAGCCTTATAGAATGTTTACCAGTAGGGCAGAATACCGTATTTTGTTGCGGCAGGATAATGCCGACAGCAGATTGACGGAGATGTCCTATAAAATGGGCCTGGCTAAGGAAGACCGTTATCAGCGTTACTTGGAAAAGAAACGTAAGGTTGAGGAAATCATCGGTTTTTTGAACGAAAACTATGTTTATCCTGATGAAATCAATGGTTTGTTGCAGTTGAAGGAATCTTCGCCAATCGACCAAAAAGTGAAATTGTCGTATATGTTGCTGCGTCCTCAGATAAATCTTTTCGAAATGGTAGATACGCTTTCAAGTTTAAAAGAACGCTATGATTTGAACGATAGATTTGTGAAGGAATGTGTTGAGGAAGCAGAAATTTTAGTAAAATATGACAGTTATATCACAAAGGAAAATGAATTGGCCGATAAACTGAACCGTTTGGAAAACGTGAAATTGCCTGTTGATTTCGACTATCACAGCTTGACTTCGCTTTCATACGAATCGCGCGAAAAGCTGATCCGCTACAAGCCCGAAACGCTTGGTCAAGCCTCGCGAATCAGCGGCATTTCGCCTGCTGATATAAATGTATTAGCCATATTTTTAGGAAGATAGAGAATTGTTCCACATGAAACACTGAAGCAAAATGTGTAATAAATGTCCTTGGTGCCAATCGGAAAAAGCACACACACATCTGAGTTTAAAAGACTATTTTCTGACGCAAGAACCATTTGAGATCATGGTTTGTGAAGATTGTGGTCTGCTTTACACTACACCGAAACCTTCCGATGAAAAAATTGGTGATTACTATAAATCTGAGGCATATTATAGTCATCAGGAAAACAAGAAAGGTTTTATTCCTCGTGTTTATGAGGCGGTGAAATCGGTGAATTTGAAACATAAAATTGCCATTGCTACGCAAGGAAAAGAACCTGGCAGATTGCTTGATATTGGCTGTGGAGTGGGTGATTTTCTTCATTTTGCTGAACAAAACGGTTGGCAATGCACTGGTGCAGAACCATCAGAAGATGCAGCTTTAATTGCAAAAAAAAGAATCAAAGCAGAAATTATGCTTCCTAAAGATTTGGAAAAATTGCCTGATGAAAGCTTTGATGTCATCACGATGTGGCATGTTTTGGAGCATGTTTCCGATTTGCAGTGGCAAGTCAATCAGTTGAATAGGCTTTTGAAAAAAGGTGGAAGACTTGTCATTGCTTTGCCGAATTTCAGGTCGTATGACGCACAGTATTATAAAGATAAATGGGCTGCTTACGATGTGCCGCGCCATTTGAACCATTTTTCACAGGATTCTATTGCTAAAATATTTAATATCAATGGTTTAATTCAAAATCAAACGCAGAAATTGGTTTGGGATGCTTTTTATATTTCTTTCATGAGTGAAAAATATCGCCAAAAGAGCTTGCCATTGCTGAGAGGAATTTATCGTGGCATGATTTCCAATTTAAAAGCGAGGAAAAGTGGTGAATGGTCGAGTTTGGTTTATGTGTTTGAAAAGCGGATTTAACGCATTTTGAAAAATTAGCTGTTTTTAGGCGATTTTAGACGTTTTAGGTTTTTTATGGAGCTTTGTTCAAAATTGTGAAAATAATGGATTAGATTTGATGTTTTGTAATGTATTGAATTTTAGATTGTTATTTCGTATATGAGAAATCTACATAAATATCGGTCACTTGGTTTTGTCTTTCTTGGACTTTCTTTGCTTTTTGGCTTGCTTTTAGCTTTGGATTTTCTCTTTGTTTCCAATCCTAAGCGAATTGAGGCAAAAGTTCAGCGTAAGGTTTCAGAATTGCAAACCGATTTGAATTCAATAGCGGTTGAGGATTTGAAATCTGCTGAGTTTGCCAAACGGGAAATCGGTCTTTATGTTTATTCAAACGATTCGTTGGTTTCTTGGAATCAAAATTCGATTAGTTCGCGTCTTTTGAAACGTCGTTCGGTTTTGGGCCGTGACACGATTTGCAATCTGCTTTCAGGCAATTATTTCGTACATTCATTTGAGCATAATAATCGCTCGTATTATCTCTTTAAGTGCCTCAATACCAATTATAAAATCGACAATAAATTCTTCCCGAATGAATTTTGCCTGCTTCATTCGTTGGCTAATATTAGTGTGTTTTTTACGAATGAAGAAACTGCATATAAAGTCTATTCGCATGATGGTAACGTGCTGTCTTACTGTGATTTCAATTTGGTTCAGGCCATAAAGTCACCTTATAAGGAAATTGCTGTATCCTTGTTGGTTTTATTGTTGCTTACGGCTTTTGTTTTCTTGTTTTTATCTTTCGAAAAATCGCAAAAATGGCTCGATCGAATCAAAGGCAAGGAGAAACCTTATTTTGTTGAAATCAGTCTGATTGCTGTTTTTTTGTTGTCGGTTCTTCTTACTTATTTGCGCTATCAGTCTGAAAATAAGAAGGAAAACGCTTATATGGTTGCTGCTGCCGAAAAACTGGTGCAAAAGCAAGATGCTGATTTTGAGGATTCTTTTATTCAGTTTAAGCAAAAAGTTTCGACAGATTCGGTTTTGCGCGAAATGGTTTTTTCTGAAAGCAATGTCCTTTCGGATGTGGTTTTAGGGTATTCGAGGGAATTGCTTTTCGATGAGACAATGAAAGCCTATTCCGTTTCGCTGACGGTTTGCGAACCGAACGAGGAAATCACGATACAACCGGAAGGCTACACGGTAAATTGTGATAGTTATTTTCTTGATTTATTGGCAAATAACGATACAAAAAGGGTAGGAGATGGGTTGTATTTCATTGATTATTTTACCCTTGATCCGAATTATCTGGCGAAAATCAAACTGTTTGATGGAGATTCCGTCAGGCAGAAAACGCTTTATTTTGAATTTTACAAACCGATTGCGCCAGAGGGTTTCGGCTTCCCGCACTTTCTCCAGGAAAACAATAGCGACATGCCGTATGATTATTCGGTTGCCAGCTATCGTGACAGCATTTTGGTTTACAAATATGGTGAATTTGTTTATCCGAATTTTGTCAATGATTTGAATATCAGGGATAAACAATTCACTTTTGATAAGGAACAAAAACATTATTCAATAATAAATGACGAAAAGAATGTTCTGATTGTCAGTACGGAGAAGAAAAGTTGGGCTGAGAAAACGGCGCCATTTGGCGTGATTTTCCTGGTTTTGCTGGTGCCAGTCGTGGTTCTATATTTCATAGTCAGGCCGCGTAAGCAAGACGATTGGAAACGAAAGAGTTTGGGCAAAAAATTTCAAATGGTGGTTTTGCTGACATTGAGTCTTTCGTTTTTTGTAGTTGGCCCAATTTCTGTCATTTACATGCGTGGACTTTACAATCAGAAAACCTTGGATTCGCAGTTTGTGACCACGAGAACCGTGCTTTCAGAGATGCAAAACGACATTGATTTTGCGGCCCTCGAAACGCAAAACCAGCGGGTGGTTTGGACTGAAATCCTGCAAAGGTATTCAAGGACGTTTTTCACCGATTTGAATCTTTACGGCTTGAACGGCCAGCTGATTGCCTCGACGCGCCCCGAAATATTTGAAAACTATCTGCAAGCAACCTTGATGAATGCCGAGGCTTTCAGAAACTTGCGCGGCAACCGTAGTCTTTACTACACGCACGAGGAAAGTCTGGGCAAAGGAAAATACCAATCGGCATACATCCCGATTACTGACGAAAGGGGCAATGCCTTGGCTTATCTGAACACGCCTTATTTTTCTTCGGAATTGGATTTGCGAACCGAAATCATCAGTTTCGTGATGACTTATCTCAACATCATTTTGCTCTTGCTGATGGTTTCCTTACTCTTGATTTTAAGCGTAACGCGAAGACTCACCAAGCCGTTATCGTTGATTCAGAGCAAGATGCAAAGCGTTCAGCTGGACAAAAACAACGAACCGATAGAATGGAAGAGTAACGACGAAATCGGGGCGCTGATTGAGCAATACAACCAACTGATTGTCGAACTGGAGAAAAGCGCCAACCTGATTGCCCGCAACGAGCGCGAAAGCACCTGGCGCGAAATGGCAAGGCAAGTGGCGCACGAAATCAAGAACCCGCTGACACCGATGCAATTGAGCGTGCAATATCTGGTAAAAGCCTATAACGACGGAGCTGAAGATATAGGCGACCGCCTGAAACGCACGGCCAACACGCTTTTGGAACAAATCAATGATCTTTCGGAGATTGCATCGGCTTTTTCATCGTTTGCCAAACTTCCTGAAAATCATCCTGAAACGCTCGATTTGGCTTCGCTTTTGCAAGGCGTCGTCAATTTGTATAATGTTCAGGAAAACATAAGTTTCACTTATCATTACGACATAAAAAAAGAGCATCTTTTCAATGGCGACAAGACCAATCTGAACCGCGCTTTCGGCAATATCGTGAAGAACGCCGTGCAAGCCATCGGAAACAAGACTGATGGAAAAATCGATGTGGAACTGATTGATAATGAGCAGAAATACATCATCAAGATAAAGGACAACGGCAAAGGCGTAAAGGAAGAAGACAAGAAGAAGATTTTCCTGCCGAATTTCACTACGAAATCGAGCGGAACGGGCTTGGGACTGGCTATGGTTTACAACATCATTCAGGTTGCCGGCGGACGCATTAATTTTGAAAGCGAAGAGGGTAGGGGCACGACCTTTATCATTGAGCTTTTTAAAAACAATAAACAATAAGTGTTCTTAATGCAATAATTTCTATTTTTGTAGGGTTATTCTGATTGGAAAAAGGAGAGGAAAAACGATGTCGAACAATAAACTTTCATCATTATTAGGGCAGACCGCCATTTACGGATTGAGCAGCATCATCGGCAGGTTCTTGAATTATCTGCTGGTGCCGCTTTACACTTACAAGATTGCAGCATCGACAGGTGGTTATGGGGTTGTTACGAATCTTTATGGTTACACGGCCTTACTGCTTGTCATCCTTACTTTTGGCATGGAGACCACTTTCTTCCGTTTCGCCAACAAGGAAGGTGTTAATCCCGACAAGGCTTTCTCCACTTCCGGACTTTCCGTTGGCTTTGTTTCGTTGGTATTTGTAGTTCTGGTATCGCTGTTTCTGCATCCGATAGCCAATGCTTTGGACTATGGCAGCCATCCCGAATATGTCGAAATTATGGCCATTATTGTGGCTTTTGATGCTTTTCAAGCCATCCTTTTTTCGCGCTTGCGTTACGAAAATAAAGCCATCAAGTTTGCTACGCTGAAGCTGTTGTTCATTTTTGTCAACATAGGCCTTAACCTTTTCATTTTCCTTGTGGCCCCAGGTTTGAAGGAAAGTTGTCCGAATCTGATGGGTTGGTATAATGTTGAATATCAAGTTGGTTATATTTTCATTGTTAATCTGATTTGTACGGCAAGCATTACTTTCGGTTTCATTCCTGAAATCAAGAAGTTGCGTTTTGGCATAGATAAAAACCTGCTGAAACAAATGTTGCGTTACACATGGCCTTTGCTGCTTTTGGGTTTGGCTGGCATTCTGAATCAGGTGGCAGATAAGATTTGCTACCGTTTCATCGTTCCGGGAAAGGAAGGCGAAGTTCAGTTGGGCATTTATGGCGCTTGCGTGAAGATTGCCATGATTATGGCCATGATTACGCAAGCTTTCCGTTATGCCTACGAGCCTTTCGTTTTTGGCGGCAAAAAGGACGCTGATAGTAAAGAAATGCAAGCTCAGGTGATGAAATATTTCGTCATGTTCACGCTGTTTGCATTCTTGGCAGTCGTGGCGTTTATGCCGCTACTGAAACACATCATCAAATCCGACTATTGGGAAGGTCTGGTTGTCGTCCCGATTGTGATGATGGCTGAAATCTTTATGGGCATTTATTTCAACCTTTCGTTTTGGTACAAACTCATCGACCAGACTTGGTGGGGAGCAATCTTTTCGGCTATAGGTTGCGCGGTTTTGCTGGCTATCAATTTCATTTTTGTTCCGAAATATGGTTACATGGCTTGTGCTTGGGGAGGCTTTGCAGGCTATGGCATCTGCATGTTGCTTTCCTATTTTGTAGGGCAGAAAAAAGCACCTGTTCCCTACGATGTGAAAGGCATTTTGGGTTATTTTGCCTTGGCATTGGTTTTGTTCTTTGCGATGCGCTTCATCCATATCGAAAACCAAGTTTTGGCAGTTGTTGTGAATGCTTTGATCATGATGGTTTTCTGCGCTGCCATTTGCTGGTTTGAAAAGGATTTGGTGAAAGGCGTTGTTGCAAAGGTTTGCAGAAGAAAGGCGTAGTATGGTGTTGTTGGTTTTCAGTTGTTAATCTAAAAGTCAAAATGTCTAAGCGTCTAAAAGTCTAATTGTCAAAAAGTCAAATCTATGAATAATAAATTTTGAATTATATGAAAGTCAAAGTTGTAAACAAATCGAATAACGCATTGCCGGCTTACGAAACGAAAAATTCTGCCGGAATGGATTTGCGTGCCTATCTGCCCGATGGTCCTGTCACTCTGCAACCCATGCAGCGAGCCTTGATTCCGACGGGTTTATATATCGAAATTCCAGAAGGTTATGAAGGTCAGGTGCGTCCGCGCAGCGGTCTTGCTTTCAAGCACGGCATTACGGTGTTGAATACGCCTGGCACTATCGATGCCGACTATCGTGGCGAACTGAAGCAAATCCTTATCAACCTTTCCAACGAGCCTTTCGTCATCACCAACGGCGACCGCATTGCGCAAATCGTTTTTGCCCGTTGCGAGCAAGCCGAAATGGTTGAAGTTGAGGAACTTTCCGAAACGGAGCGCGGTGCTGGCGGATTTGGTCATACGGGTCAACACTGATGTTGAATTGAACACGGATAACACGGATTTTTCGGATTGATATTATGCTTGAAAAGCAAATCCGTGTAAATCCGTTCAATCTGTGTTCGACAAATATGTTCGTGTTCGTTTAAATGTGTTCATTAACTCCAAAATATGATTTATATCAAGATGTTTATCAATAAATTAAGGATATTTTGTGGTTTTGCCTTGCTGTTTTCAACCACGTTGTGTGTGGCGCAGGAAGATGGCCTGAAAGCTGATGGCGGCGTGGTCATTGACAAGCGCAAAAACGCCACATATTTTTCCGATGGCTTGCAATGCAAGTACCGTGAGGATGTGCAGGGTGCCATCAAGAATTTCGAGCAGGCCTTGCAGTTCATGCCAAACGATGCCGCCAGCATGTATGAACTGAGCGAGCAGTACGTCAACGCGGGCAGGATGGAAGATGCTTTCAGGAGCATCCGCAAAGCCGTTGAACTGGAGCCGGAAAACAAATGGTATCAGTTGCGTTTGGGCAAGTTTTACTATGACTACGAAATGTTTGACGAGTTTGCGAAACTCTACGAAAAACTGACGGAAAAATATCCCGATGATGTCGATATGCTGAGCCAGCTCATCGATGTTTATCTGATCCAAGAAGACTACAACAAAGCCTTGAAGAAAATCGATTTGTTGGAAAAACAGATGGGTTCCAACGAACTGATTAGCGAGCAGCGCATTGCCATTTATCAGCGTCAGGGCGACAAAAAGAAAATGATTGCCGAATTGCAGAAAATGGTTGACAACGACCCGCAGAACGCACGCTATTACAGCATGTTGGCGCAAATCTATATGGATAGCGGCGAAGAAAAGGAAGCCCTCAAGATGTATGAAAAAGTGAAGGAAAACAATCCTAACGACCCATACATCAACGTTTCGTTGCTTGAATTTTACGAAAAGAAAGGCGACAACGACAAGGCTTTCAAGGAACTGATTTCTGCCATCCGCAACAAGAATCTGGATTTCAATACGAAACTCAACATCTACGATTACTGGTTCCAGAAAGCATCGGAAAAAGTGGCCGACGAGCAGGCAAGGCAAGCCGGTCAGGCTTTTGTTGAGACCTATCCCGACAACAAGATTGGTTATATCGTTTTGGGAAACTATCATTTGAAAAAACAGGATTACCAGCAGTCGAAAGATATGTATGCCAAGGTTTTAAGTCTCGATAGCACTGATTTTCTGGCTTGGCAGAACATCATTTTCAGCGAAGCGGATTTGAAGGACAACGAGGCGGTTCTGCAACATTCGGTGGCGGCTTTGAAATACTATCCCATGCAGCCTATTTTCTATTGGTATGCTGGTGTTGGCAGTGCCATTTTCAAACAGACTGATGAGGCCATCAAGTATTTGGAAAAAGGCAGGAAATATTGTGCCGACAGAAATTTGCAGACGAGTTTCGACAGCTATTTGGGCGACTTGTATTATGAAACCGGCGAGATGGACAAAGCTTTCAGCGCCTACGACAAGGTTTTGGCCGTCGACCCTGATAACGCATTGGTTTTGAACAACTACGCCTATTATCTTTCGCTGAAAGGCGAAGATTTGGACAAAGCAGCTGAAATGGCTTCGCGCGCCATTGAATTGGAACCGAAAAACGCCACCTATCTTGATACTTACGCTTGGGTGCTTTACAAGAATGGCAATTATAAGGAAGCTGAAAAACAAATGAAAAAAGCCATCGAAAATGCGCAAAATCCTGATGGACTGTATTTTGAACATTACGGCGACATCCTTTTCAAAACGGGCGACACGAAAAAAGCCATTGAGAATTGGGAAAAGGCGCAAAAGGCTGGCGGCTATTCCGAAAAACTGGAACAGAAATTGAAGGACGGTACTCTGTATGAGTAAGTTGAAACTTCATATCATCCTGTTGTCTGCCTTGTTGGTTTTGGCATCGTGCGGCTCACATCGCAAGAATGTGGCACCGACCGAAGCCATGCTCACCGAAGCCTTGGTTCAGCAAGTGGAGCAAAACGAAACGCAATGGAATTGGTTTACCGCCAAACTGAACATTCAGCCCGAATCAGGCATGATTTCAAACCTTGGCGGACAAATCCGGATGCAGCGCGACAGCGTCATTTGGGTTTCGGTGACGGCGCTTTTGGGCATGGAAGCGGTTAGAATCATGCTCACGCCCGATTCGCTTTTTGTCATCAACAAGCTGGAAAACTCGTATGTGAAGGAACCGCTCGACATGCTTAAAGCGCGTTTTGGAACGGACATCAGGTTTTCGGATATTCAGAACACGCTGTTAGGTAATGGTTTATGGATGCTTGGCAAAGGTGAAAAAATGCGCGAATTGGACAATCCGTATTACAAAATCAGCAGTTCATTGAATTATGATGAAATTTGGGTTGAACAGCAACATTTCCGCACGGCAAAGACTCATTTCGTTGACCGTTTCTTTCAAATGAGCACCATTTACGGCGGTTTTGAAACCTTCGGCACGAATCTGATTCCGACGGAAATCAGCCTCGATTTAAAAGGAATGTATACTTTTGCAGGCAAAATGAAGTATTCTTCGGTGACGCTCAACGAAACGACTTCATTTCCCTTTAAAATCACCTCAAAAATGCAAAGGACAAGATTATGAAAAAATACCTCATTTGCCTGTTGTTGATGGCTTTTTCGATGGCGGTTTATCCTCAGAAAAGCAAGGCCAAGTTGGAGAGACAAATCGCCAATTTGGAGCAGGAAATCGCTACGGCCAACAAACTGCTGAAAGAGACTTCGAAAAACAAGCAAGCCACACTAAATCAGGTCAATTTGCTCGATAAGAAAATCAAGCAGCGCGAGGAATTGGTGAAGGCTTATAATGAGCAGATTGCCGTTTTGGATGATGAAATCAGCAAAGGACAAAGCAACATCAAAGCCTTAAATGGCGACCTGAAAAACCTGCGTAAGGAATATGCCCAGATGATTGTCTTTGCCAACAAAAACCGCAGCCATTACGACAAGCTGGTTTTCCTTTTTTCCGCCGACGATTTCAATCAGGCTTTCAGGCGTTTGCGTTACATACGCCAGTTTTCCGATGCCCGAAAGACCAAAATGGATCAGATTGCTTCAACCGAAAGGCGCATCAGCGGCGAGGTGGAGGCAAGCCGGAAAGCCCGCGAGCAGCAGGCTGCCCTTTTGCAAGGCGAAAAGGAACAGAAAGCCGCTTTGCAAGGCGAAAAGGAAGACCTGAACACGCAAGTGAAACAGTTGAAAAAGCAGGAAGGAAACTTGCAGCAAGACATCAAAAACAAGCAGAAACAGGCTCAAAAACTTCAAAAGGCCATTGATGACATCATTGCTGAGGAAATCCGCAAGGCAAACGAAAGAGCCAAGAAGGAAGCCGAAGCCAAGGCAAAAGCCGAGGCCGAGGCCAAAAAGAAAAAAGGCAATGCAAATGCCAATACGAAGCCGGATGTTCCTGCCAGCGGCAACAAAAACATGGCGCTTACACCTGCGGAAATGACCCTTTCGGGCAATTTCGCCAACAACAAGGGCCGATTGCCTTGGCCGGTCGAAAAAGGCGTTGTTTCGTCGTCTTTCGGAAAACACGCATCCGTGGTTTCAGATAAGGTCGTCGTCACAAACAATGGCATCGACATTGCAGTCAGCGAAAACAGCCAGGCAAGGGCCGTGTTTGATGGAATGGTGGTCAGTGTCAACAAGTTGACGGCTTCGAATACGGTCATCATCATTCGTCACGGTGATTATTTTACGGTTTATTCCAATATTGAGGAAGCTGTCGTGAAACGTGGCGATAATGTGAAGACAAAGCAGAATCTGGGTAAAATTCATACAAACAAGATAGAAGGCAAGACGGAATTGCATTTCGAATTGCTGAAAGAAAAAGACAGGCTGAATCCTGAAAGTTGGCTGGCGAAATAAGGATTGTGATGGGTGATAGGTGTTGGGTGAATGGTTAATGATGATTGGTTGTAGAGACGCGATTTATCGCGTCTGCTAGGTGATAAGGACGTTGGTAAAGGTTCAAATTTTTAGTTGTCAAAAAAGTCAAAAAGGTCTAAATGTCCACAAGTCAAAATGTCTAAAAAATTGATTATATTGTTTTTAGGTTTGTTGGTATTGATGGCAGGTTGCAAGGCGAAGGAAGTCCCTGGGCGCCGTCGGGCACCGCGGCATTGCAACACTTGCACCAAATGGAGTTATGTTCCTCAAAAAGCCATTGACTATGAAGCCTGAAGAATTGGATTTGCTGAAAAAGTATTTTCCGGAAGCATCGGTCGAAGGGGTGGCGGCAATGTACGAAGCGCGTAAATTCCGATTGGAATTCAAGCGGCCCAGGACAACCAAGTTGGGCGATTTCCGTCCGCCAAGAACTAAAAACGGCATTTGTCACATTACCTTGAATTGCGATTTGCATCCCTATCAGATGCTGATTACATACGTTCACGAAGTGGCGCATTACGATGTGTATCAGCAATATGACAGAAAGGCGCAGCCTCACGGCGAGGAATGGAAACGCATCTACAAGGCCTTGATGCAACCTTTCCTGACCACTGAAATTTTCCCCGAAGATGTCCTTCAGCAACTGAACCAGCATTTCCAAAACCTTTCGGCCAGCACTTGCACCGATTTCGACTTGATGAAAGTGCTGAAATCGCACGATGAGCGCAAATCGAACAAAACCCTAGTTGACGATTTACCGGAAAATGCACGTTTCTTAGCACCCAACGGCATGGTTTTCCGCCGTGGCGAAAAACTGCGCAAGAACTACCGTTGCCATTGCGAAACCAATGGAAAATCGTATTTCGTGAGCGGATTGCTTGAGGTGGAGGTTTTGTGATGCGAAGCTTTTCGCCTTTGTTGTTTGTTGTTGTTTTAGTAATTCAATCCAAAATGCCAAAGTGGGATGATGTTGTCGATTCCATATTCGATGTCGTCTTTCACTACAAAACCTTTGCTGACATCTTTGATTTGCTTCTTGCCTTTGTTTTTTCCGCCTACCTCGAAGGTGTTTCCTTCGATGAGGAAATCAGAAACCTTGGAGGCATATATGTTATTTTTGACCGTCATTTGTGAGAAGAAGAAAGTCTCGCGCAAATTGCCAATGTCGGGTTTGTTTTCCGAAAGGGCGTAAACGAGATTGGTGTTGCCTAAATAGAGTTTCTCAACTTTCCCGAAAGTTTTCATGCTATCATCGAAATGCTTCAATTGGCGGAGCAATCCAGCTTTCTCCATATAAAAGGCATAATCGGCAACGCTGTTGCGGTCGCAATTCATGGCTGCGCCTATCTCAGTGAAATTAGGTTTGAAAGGCACGCTGCGCGAAATGATGTAAAGAAGTAGTTTTAACTTGCGTGCTGATGCAATGTTCATCTTTGCGTATGTGGGAATGTCGTTTTCGATGGTTTGTATTGCAACATTGTTTAGGATGGTGCTGTATTCGCTTTCATTGAAGAAAGGATAATAACCAATCTTCAGGTACTCGTCGAATAAGGCTAAAGGCTTCTTGTCCATCGGAAATTCCACTTTGTGGTTGAGGATGTCGTCGAGGCTAAAAGGGGAGATTACGATGCCTTTGGCCATGGCAAGAAATTCTCTAAACGACAATCCTTCAAGATGATAGGTGATGATGCGCCGACTAAGGTCGGCAGTGCCTTTGTAGATGTCGAGAATCGATGAACCTGTTATGATTGTCTGCAAATCGGGAAGATAATCGTAAATCATCTTCAGTTCTGTTGACCATGATGGGTATTTGTGGATTTCGTCAATATAGAGTTTTTTGCCGCCTTTTTTGCTGAATTCCGATGCTGTATCGAAAAGGGTATGCTGGCTGAAGTAAAGGTTGTCGGCACTTACATAAAGTGTGTGTTCCTTGCCGTCAGCGAGGATTTTTTGCAACAGCAAGGTCGTTTTGCCCACACCTCTGGATCCTACTATGGCAATCATTCGGTTTTCCCAATTGATTTCATCAAAGAGATAACGCCTGAATGATTTTGGTGTGTTGTTTAGCCTGGTAAAAAACAATTCATACAATTGTTCCATAGTCGTTTTTATTTGCCGCAAAATTACATATTTTTATCAAACTGCGGAAAAAAATCCGCAATATTTGCAAAAACTGCGGAAAAAAATCCGCATTTTTAGATATTGTGGATGAATTACATTCTTTTAAATCCCGATAAATGATAGATAAGCCATAGATAGACATGATTTTATTACATTGTTTATCAATGATTTAAAAATAGATATTTCAATTTTATGATAGATATGGCCTCTTGGGGGTCTTGACAAAGGTTTTTCCGTTGGGTTTTTCACATAATTTTGCAAGTGAAAAATCGAATAGCGATGAAAGCATTAAAAATTTGGATGTTTTGCCTGGCCTTTTTCGGAATTTTGTCGGTGACGACATCGTGCCGCAACGAAGCGCGTCATTTCGAGAAAGCGGACTCCTTATATAAGGAAGGCAGCGAAAAACGCCATCAGAAGCAGTCGGAGGTGGCAGCCGAATTGTTCAGTCAGGCCTTGCTGGAAATCGAAAAATGCGATGCCGAGAACGAAAACGTGCAGCAGCTGAAAGGAAAAATTGAGGATGATTTGGGTGCCATGTACTGGAAACACGGCCTTATGGATGATGCCTTGGAGATGCACCAAAAGGCTGCGATGCTGTTTCGCACGATTCCATCGCATTCTACCATGTTGACAACACGCTTGCGCC